>NZ_JBVIRA010000010.1:0-241255 GCF_055576575.1 Streptomyces sp. NPDC033270 | reverse complement strand
CCCCCCCCCCCCCCCCCCCCCCCCCCCCCCCCCCCCCCCCCCCCCCCCCCCCCCCCCCCCCCCCCCCCCCCCCCCCCCCCCCCCCCCCCCCCGCGGTGCTCGACGCGAACAAAGAACAGCCGCCCGACGCCCGGGGGTTAGCCCTACCGCATCTACGCCCGCTGCCCCGATGGATCAGTGGCGGAGGAACACGCAGGCTGAAGGAGTCCGGATTCGCGAGGCACTCGCACAGTGCCCGAGGAGGTCTCCCATGCCCGTTCGTTCCCATCGGCTTCCGTGTGTTCGCGCCTCGTCTCCCGGGCGGCGGTGGGCGGGCGCGGCAGCGGCGGTGATGGCCGCCGCCCTGGCCGTGAGCGGCACCCTGCCCCCGGACGCCGCGCAGGCCCACGGCTCCGGTGATGTCGTGCGCAAGGGGCTGGACCGCCTGGTGCACCAGGACCGCTACCCCGCGGCCCTTGCCGCCACCGTCGACAGAGGCGGGCGCACCCACCACTTCACCGCCGGTGTCGCGGATCTGAGGACCGGGGCGAAGGTGCCGGTCGACGGACAGGTGCGGGCGGGCAGCAACACCAAGGCGTTCACCGCCACGGTCGTCCTGCAACTGGTCGGCGAGGGCAAGGTCGTTCTCGACGCCCCCATCGAACGGTATCTGCCGCATCTGGTGCGGGGCGAGGGTATCGACGGCCGCCGCATCACGGTCCGTCAGCTACTGCAGCACACCAGCGGGCTGCCCAACTACACCGACCTCATCAGTGATCCCACCGGCCGGGAGCGCCACACCTACGTCCAGCCCCGCACCCTGCTCGACGTGGCGCTGGCGCACAAGGCGCTGTTCGCTCCCGGGACCCGCTGGTCGTACAGCAACACCAACTACCTCCTGGCCGGCCTGCTCATCGAGAAGGTCACCGGCCGCCCGCTGGCCGAACAGCTCACCCACCGGGTCGTCGACCGCATCGGGCTGCGCCACACCTACTTTCCCGGAGTCGGCGACCAGCGCATCCGCGAAGCCCACCCCCAGGGCTACTTCGCGGCGAAGCCCGGCGCGCCACTGGAGAACATCACGGAGCTGGACCCCTCCTGGGGGTGGGCCGCCGGGCAGATGATCTCCACCCCGAGCGACCTGAACCGCTTCTTCACCGCCCTGCTCCGCGGCGAGCTGCTCAAGCCCGCACAGCTCGCCCAGATGCGCACCACGGTCGAGGTCCCCGAGAGCGCCGGTCTCGGGCCCGGCGTCCGCTACGGGCTGGGGGTGACCAGCACCCGCCTGCGCTGCGGCACGACGGCATGGGGGCATGGCGGTGACATCCCCGGCTACGGCACCCGTACCGGCGCCACCGACGACGGCCGTGCCGTCACCGTCGCCGTCACCGCCGACGGACCGGCCACCGAGCGGGGCCCCGCCGACGTCCAGGCCCTCCTGGGCGCCACACTCTGCAGGGACACGCGTCCGTCCGCGGAGCCGGGTGGTACCGCCGCCCCGAAGGCCGGCTGACTCCACGGCCGGGAAATCCCGCGCCACTTGGTCTGTCCTGCAACGCACTTCGCCGGACGCGTGGAGGACGCAGCCGGGGGCTGGCACGATCAACGGCCATGAATGATCAGGAAACCGCCGCGGCTCAAGCTCTGCGTCTGGTGACGGCCCGCTTCCCGCACGCACTGGGGGCCCTGCTCGGCGGCTCGGCCGCCCAGGGCCGCGCCACTTCGACGAGTGATCTGGACGTGGCCGTCCTCGTACCGGACTCGGACCGCAGCCGCCGGGAGGTCGTCCGCCATGACGGTCGCCTGGCCGAGTTGTTCGTGAACACCGTCGCGGACGTACCCGAGTTCTTCGAGTGGGACCGAGCCCGTCGCCGCGGCACCGTGCTGTTCGTCTATGCCGACGGCCTGCCCCTGTACGACCCGCACGGGCATCTGGCGCGTACCCGCGATCAGGCGCGAGCGGTGCTTGCGGCCGGCCCGCCCCCGCTCAGCCCGACGGAGTGGGAACACGGCCGTTACGTCCTCACCTGCTACCTGGACGATCTGGTCGACACCTCGCCCGCCGACCGGTACGAGCAACTGGCCCTCGCCGACCACGCCCTGCGCGAGGCGGCGCACCTGATCACCGCCCACCACCGGGCATGGACGGGGATCGGCAAATGGCTTCCGCGCAGGCTGCTCGGCGCGGACCCGGAACGGGGCAGGGCCCTGCTGGATGGTCATCGGGCGGTGGCCGAAGGCGCCGACCCCGTCCCGTTGGCGGCCGCGGTCGAGCAGGTGCTCGACCTGCTCGGAGGACCGCTGCGGGAAGGGTACGCACGCCCCTGGCGCGCCTGAGCCGGCGAACAGGCCACCGACCGCGCTCCCGGAGCGGCTGTCGGCGGGGCGACGCGACCGCGACACGACACCGTCAAGTGATCGGCGCGTCGTTGAAGTGGTTGTGGGATATGTCGTATTAGCCTTCAGTAACTGTACGAAGTCGATCACTCACAGATCGCATCCGTCCAACTTACCGGAGATGAACAATGCGCAAGCTTCACAAGGCTGCCGTGGTGGTTGCTGCACTCGGCAGTGTCGCCTTCCTCGGCGCCGGCACCGCTCAGGCCCACGACGGCAAGGGAGGTGGCGACACCTGGGTCGTCAAGTCGGGCAGCTCCTGCCGGTCGCACGACCTGAACGTCGACGTCCTCGGCGAGGTCGGCATCCTCAACGGCGTACTGGGCAACGCGCTCAACGGCGAGGGCCCGGCGGGTGCGCAGTCCACCCCGATCGGCTCGAGCATGGGCTGCAACAACCTGGTCGGCGGCGGCGGCAAGTAAGCACATCGGGCCCGGTGTCCAGGCGCGAGCCTGGCACCGGGCCCTTTTGTGCCCGGGGGACGTCGGTTGTGTCGTGGGAACGCCGGCCGACCGGTCGCCGTTCTCGGGGCACGAATGCGGCGGAGCCCGGCCCGGTGACTGATCCGGGACGGGCTCCGCCTTCCGATGTGGCCACGGCGCCCGCGCAGGGGGCGGGCGGGCTCAGCCGAGTTGGGACCCGGTCTTCTCCAGGGCCTCGCGCACCGGCTGGTAGAAGGTCTGGCCTCCGAGGGTGCAGTCGCCGCGGCCGCCCGAGGTCAGGCCGAGTGCGTGATCGCCGTCGAAGAGCGGGCCGCCGCTGTCGCCGGGCTCCGCGCAGACGGTGGTCTGGATCAGGCCGTCGACCGCGCCCTGCTGGTAGTTGACGGTCACGTCGAGCGCCATGACCACACCACTGCGGACATGCGTGGTGCTGCCGCTGCGCTGCACCTGCTGGCCCACGATCGGCTCGGCCGCCTTGGAGATGGTCTGCGTCTTGCCGTTGTAGAGACTCACCGAGCTGGGGTGCACCACGTCGGCCGCGGTGTACCGGGCGAGCGCGAAGTCGTCGCCGGGGAAGGTGGCGTCGTCCGTCGCCGCGGCCTCGGTGCCCCCCATCGTCGCGGACCAACTCCGCACCGCATCGCCGCAGTGTCCGGCGGTCAGGAAGTACGGCTGGCCGCCCTTGACGACGTTGAAGCCGAGCGAGCAGCGGGCGGTGCTGCCCCAGATCGCTTCGCCGCCGGCGAGCAGCGGGCGCAGTTCCGCCGACGAGCGGGTGAGGCTGGCCCGGTCGCCGAGCGCCGAGGCGGCCGCCTTGAGCTGGTCGAAGTCCTTGCCCTTGACCGTGGGGTCGGCGACGATGACCACCTTGTTGAGGCGGGGATCCATCGCCCAGGACGTCCCGGGAATCCTCACCTGCTCCTTGAGGGACGCGCGGGCGGTGTCCAGCGTGGCGAGGGAGTGCTTGACGATCTTCGGCTGGGCGCCCGCCGCACGGACCTTGGCGGCGGCCGCCTCACTGGTCACGTTCACGATGAGCGCGCGGTTCTCGGCGTCGTAGTAGGAGCCCGCCCCCTCGCCGCCGAGACTGGAGCTGATCTCCTTGGCGCGCTGTGCGGCGGTGGTCGCCGTCGGTGGGTCGGAGGGCGGGCCGGGAGCGGCATCGGCGCTCGGCTGGGTGAGTACGGCAGTGATCAGGGCCAGGGCCCCGGCACCGGCGACGAGGGTGCGAGGCTTCGATACTCTCGTGCTCTTCAATTCAGGACCTCTGGTGGAGTTCGGGCCGGTAGCGGAGTCCGGCCCCGGAGGGGCGGGGGCGTTCCCCGGTCATCAAATCTCTCCCCTGCCCCTGCTGGGTACTACACCCGCACAGGCCACAGCTGAGGCGGAATCACCTGTACGGCCGGTGCCGGGGGCTTGCTCCACCGGGGTGAGGCCGACGTCCTGGTGGGCTCACCCTTGGTGGTGTGGCGGAGTACCCAGGCCCCGGGTGCCGGCCCGCCGCCCACCGCGACCCCGGTCGGCCGTCGCCTCGGCCCCCTGCGGGTCTCCGACGGGTTCCTCCGCCCGCACCGGCTCTGGCGTGTGTCGACCCACCAGTCATAGGGGCGTATTCCTCTTCGAGGCACCGGGTTCCGGCCAACCTGGCGGCGGAAGTTGCCCGTTCAGTTGTTCGACACGTTCAATCGGCCTTGATCGCGGGAGCACGGATCTTCGGTCGCCGTGCGCCGCCTGAACGAGGAGCAGCTTGCGTGAACGCCGATACCCCCCACATCGACCCGGGTGACTCCTACACCTCGCCCGGCCGGACGGAGAGCCCCGTGCGCTCCTACACGGAGTGGGATCCGCTGGAGGAAGTGATCGTCGGCATCGTCGACGAGGCGAGTTTCCCGACCTGGCACCTGGCCCTGCCGCCCGTGCTTCCCGGCAATCAGCACGCGACCTTCCGCCGTAACGCGGGGCGGCCGTTCCCGCCCGAGCAAGTCGCCGCCGCCCGCGCCGAGCTGGAGGAGCTGGTGCGCATCCTGGAGGGGGAGGGGGTGACGGTCCGGCGGCCGGAAACCATTCCTCAGCGGACGCCGTACACCACGCTCGACTGGACCAGCACCGGTATGTACGCGGCGATGCCCCGCGACGCGATTCTCGTGGTCGGCGACGACATCATCGAATGCCCCATGGCCTGGCGCTCCCGCTATTACGAGAACCTCGCCTACCGGCCGCTGCTGAAGGAGTACTTCCACGGTGGCGCGAAATGGACCGCGGCGCCGAAGCCGGAGCTGACGGACGATCAGTTCGACCAGGACTGGACCGACCCCGGTGAGGACGGCCCGCAGCGGCTGGTGGTGACCGAATTCGAGCCGACCTTCGACGCGGCCGACTTCACCCGCTGCGGTCGTGACATCATCGCCCAGAAGAGCAATGTCACCAATGACTTCGGTATCGAGTGGCTGCGCCGGCACCTCGGCGACGAATACCGTATCCACGTCTTCGAGTTCAACGACTCGCACCCGATGCACATCGACGCCACGCTCGTTCCGATGGCGCCGGGCAAGCTGCTCATTCACCCCGAGCGGGTGCCCGAGGTGCCGCAGCTCTTCAAGGGCTGGGATGTGATGGCCGCACCCGCTCCGGTCATTCCCGATACGCACCCGCTGTACATGACCAGCAAGTGGATCAACATGAACATCCTGATGCTGGACGAGGAGCGGGTGATCGTCGAAGCGCAGGACGAACCGATGATCGCGGCGATGAAGCAGTTCGGCTTCCAGCCGATCCCCTGCAATTTCCGCAATTTCAACACCTTCGGCGGATCGTTCCACTGCGCCACGGTCGACGTCCGGCGCCGGGGAACCCTGCAGTCGTACTTCTAGGGCCTGTCCGATGGGTCAGGGTCGGAAAGGCCCTAAGGCCCGACGGGGTACCCGCCGCTTCCGGCCGGACGCCCAGGGTGTCAGGACTCCGCGGACGTCCCGGGCGCCGGCCGGAGCATCGACGCAGACAGGAAACTCGCAGACCGCAGGCGTCACGTGATGTGCTGAAGTCCCCCGGTGCGTTCATACCGGGGCACTTCAGCACAAGGACAGCAGTTGACCCCGTACTCCCTGGCGTTCTACATGGACGTCGTCAGCACCGGCACCGTGCTCGGCGTGCGTCCCACGGACTCTCCCGACCGGGTCGCCGAGGTCCTGGGGCCGGACTTCGGTGAGAACCGGTTCGGCGACACCGGCATGTGCCGTGACTACGGCCTGGCCGAGTTCCACTGGGACCGCGCCGGCGCCGAATCCCCCTGGTCGGGCCACCACTTCACCGTGCAGGTGCACAGGCTCGGATACCGGAGCCACACGAAGGCACTCGTCGGCGACGCGCTCCGCGCCCGCTACGGGCGGTTCACTCCCCGGCTCCGGTTCCGGAAACTGCAGCGCCTGCTGGAGCGGCGCGGCATCCCCCTGCTGGAGATCCCGGAACACCCGGCGAACGCGCCGTACTACCGGAAGTTCTGGCAGCCGGATTCCCATGTGGCGGTCTCCGTCATCGGCACCTACGGCAGGTACAGCACCCCGGACGATCTACGGGTCGGCGATGTGTACAGCCTCCAGGCACCGGTGTCCGCCGACGAGGTGGCGTGGCGGAGGGGGAGGGCGGGGTAGCGCCGGGCCGGTGGGTGGCGCAGGAGCCTGCCACGGTCGGGTACGGCGGGGGGCGCCCCTCACGTCACGGAGAAGCCGCCGTCCACGAACACCGTCTGTCCCGTCACATACGCCGCGCCCGGACCGGCCAGGAACACCGCGGCGCCCACGAAGTCGTCCGGTTCGCCGTTGCGCCCGGCCATCGTCCGGCCCGCCATCGCCGCGGGTCGGTCGGGGTCGGTGAACAGCGCCTCGGTCAGCGGGGTGCGGACGAAGCCGGGCGCGATCGCGTTGACGCTGACGCCGTGCCGCGACCAGGCCTCCGCCTGGGAGCGGGTCAGGGCGGAGAGTCCGGCCTTGGACACCCCGTAGGCCCCGCTGTTGCCGAACGCGCGGATCGACTGCTGTGAGGCGAGATGGATGATCCGCCCCCAGCCGCGGTCCGCCATGCCGGGCCCGAAGCGCTGCCCGAGCAGGAACGGCGCATCGAGGTTGACGGCCATGGTGCGATCCCATTCGGCGGCGGTCAGCTCGCCCAGCGGGGGACGGGGGTTGACCCCGGCGGCATTGACCAGGATGTCCGGTTCGCCGTGCTGGCGCACCACCTCCTCCGCGCCCTCGCGGACGGCCTCCCGGTCGCGCAGATCGGCGGCCGTCCAGTCCGCCGTACAGCCCGCCGCACGCAGCCGGGCGGTGGCGGCGCGCAGCGGCTCCTCGCGCCGGGCCAGCACCACCACCTTGGCCCCGGCGCGCCCGAGCGCCTCCGCGATGGCCAGGCCGATGCCCGAACTTCCGCCGGTGACCAGGGCGGTGCGGCCGGCGAGCGAGAAGAGCGCGTCGAGGTAGGCGGTGGTGGTCATGGTCTGCGGTGCCTCCTGCTGAGGTGCGGCTGTAGGGAAGTGATCTGGCGGGGGTCCTGTACCGGTACCCGTACCGAGCTGATCTTGCCGGAGGCGTGCGGCGCCGTGTCATCCGCCCTCCCGTGGCCCGCCGGCCCGCCCTCCCGTGGCCCGCCGGCCCGCCCTCCTGTGGTCCGCCGGCCCGGTCGCCCCGTGCGGTCCGTGCGGCCCGGAGCGGGCACTCCGGGCGAGGGGCGCTCCGGCGACCGCTTTGCGGCGGTTCAAGGGGATCGGAACCGCCTCCTCCGGTTTCGCCCCGGGCGGGGTCCTGTCGAGTGGGAGGCGATCACGAGATATCTTGATGTCGAGCAATGTTGCAGACGTGGAGCGGAGCACCCGGTGACTGACTCGACCATCATCTACACCCACACTGACGAGGCCCCGGCCCTGGCGACGTATTCGTTCTTGCCTGTGATCCAGGCGTACGCGTCGACGGCGGGCGTCAATGTGGAGACCCGTGACATCTCTCTGGCCGGGCGCATCATCGCGAGCTTCCCCGAGCGTCTGGAGGAGGGACAGCGCATCGAGGACGCCCTCGCCGAGCTCGGTGGGCTGGCCAAGACGCCCGAGGCCAACATCATCAAGCTGCCCAACATCTCGGCCTCGATCCCGCAGCTGAAGGCCGCGATCGCCGAGCTGCAGGAGCAGGGCTACGCGCTGCCGGCCTACCCGGACGACCCCAAGACCGACGAGGAGCGCGACATCCGCGCCCGCTACGACAAGGTCAAGGGCAGCGCCGTCAACCCGGTCCTGCGTGAGGGCAACTCCGACCGCCGGGCGCCGGCGTCGGTGAAGAACTACGCCAAGGCCCACCCGCACCGCATGGGCGAGTGGACCGCCGGCTCCAAGACCAATGTCGCGCACATGACCAACGACGACTTCCGCTCCACCGAGAAGTCCGTGGTGATCGCCGAGGCCGGTTCGCTGCGCATCGAGCTGTCGGGCGACGACGGCTCGACCACGGTCCTGCGCGAGTCGGTCCCCGTGCTCGCCGGTGAGGTCGTCGACGCCTCCGTGATGCGGGTCGCCGCGCTGCGCGAGTTCCTCGCCGCGCAGGTCGCCCGCGCCAAGGCCGAGGGCGTGCTGTTCTCCGTGCACCTCAAGGCCACGATGATGAAGGTCTCCGACCCGATCATCTTCGGCCACGTGGTCCGGGCGTTCTTCCCGAAGACCTTCGCCAAGTACGGCGAGGCGCTCGCCGTGGCCGGCCTGACCCCGAACGACGGCCTCGGCGGCATCTTCAAGGGCCTGGAGCTGCTGCCCGAGGGCGCCGAGATCAAGGCGTCCTTCGACGCCGAGCTGGCCGAGGGCCCCGAGCTGGCGATGGTCGACTCCGACCGCGGCATCACCAACCTCCACGTACCGAGCGATGTCATCGTCGACGCCTCCATGCCGGCCATGATCCGCACCTCCGGTCACATGTGGGGCCCGGACGGCCAGGAGGCCGACACCCTCGCGGTGCTGCCCGACAGCAGCTACGCCGGCATCTACCAGGTCGTCGTCGACGACTGCCGCGCGCACGGCGCCTACGACCCGTCGACCATGGGCTCGGTGCCCAACGTCGGTCTGATGGCGCAGAAGGCCGAGGAGTACGGCAGCCACGACAAGACCTTCGAGATCCCCACCACGGGCACCGTCCGGGTCGTCGACGCGGCCGGCAACACCGTGCTGGAGCAGGTCGTCGGCGCCGGCGACATCTTCCGGATGTGCCAGACCAAGGACCTGCCGATCCGCGACTGGGTCAAGCTGGCCGTCACCCGCGCCCGGGCGACCGGCAACCCGGCGGTGTTCTGGCTCGACGAGGACCGCGCGCACGACGCGCAGCTGATCCAGAAGGTCAAGACCTACCTCGCCGACCGCGACACCGACGGCCTGCAGATCGAGATCATGGCGCCGGTCCACGCGATCAAGTTCTCCCTCGACCGCATCCGCCGCGGTGAGGACACGATCTCGGTCACCGGCAACGTGCTGCGCGACTACCTGACCGACCTGTTCCCGATCCTGGAGCTCGGCACCAGCGCCAAGATGCTCTCGGTCGTCCCGCTGATGAACGGCGGCGGCCTGTTCGAGACCGGTGCCGGCGGCTCCGCGCCCAAGCACGTCCAGCAGCTGGTCAAGGAGAACTACCTCCGCTGGGACAGCCTGGGTGAGTTCCTCGCGCTCGCGGTCAGCTTCGAGCACCTCGCCCAGAAGACGGGCAACGCGCGCGCCCAGGTGCTCGCCGACACCCTCGACCGGGCGACCGGCTCCTTCCTCAACGAGAACAAGTCGCCCAGCCGCCGGCTCGGCGGCATCGACAACCGCGGCAGCCACTTCTACCTGGCCCTGTACTGGGCCCAGGAGCTGGCCAAGCAGACCGACGACGCCCAGCTCGCGCAGGCCTTCGCCGGCCTCGCCAAGACCCTCGGCGAGCAGGAGCAGACCATCGTCGACGAGCTGATCGCGGTGCAGGGCTCGCCGGCCGACATCGGCGGCTACTACCAGCCCGACCCGGCGAAGGCCGCCGCCGTCATGCGGCCGTCGGCGACCTTCAACCAGGCGATCGCGAGCCTTTCCTGACGCGAGCGCCGCACACGGTCCACCCCGCCCCGGCCGGCACTGCGCCCGGCCGGGGCGGTCCCGTCGCACGGGTGCGCCGGGATGCCGAACCGCCGCCTGGAAGCGATTGCTCCGGCGCCGTACGCGGCATCATCAGGCCGTGGACTCCACCCAGCCGCTCCTCTTCCTCGACGTCGACGGCCCCCTCAACCCCTGGCTGGCCAAGCCGCATCGCCGCCCCAAGGGCTACACCACGCTGCGCATGCGCCCCACGGGCTGGGAGCCGCCCCGCCCGGCCCTGCGGGTATGGCTCAACCCCGACCACGGCCCGCTCCTGATGGGCCTGGGCTTCCGGCTCATCTGGGCGACGACCTGGAAGACGGAGGCCAACACCTGGATCGCCCCCGTACTCGGCCTGCCCGAGCTGCCCGCGCTGGACTGGCCGCGGATGCACCATCAGGACCCGGACGGCGTCCACTGGAAGACCCGCCACCTCGTCGCCGCCGCCGGGGGCCGCCCCTTCGCCTGGGTGGACGACGAGATCAGCGCCCGCGACCACGCCTGGATCGCCCGCCACCACAGGGGGCACGCCCTCCCGCACCGCGTCGACCCCACCAAGGGACTCCTCCCGGACGACTTCGCCACGCTCCGGGCCTGGGCAGCCGGACAGTCCGGCGCCGGGAGCGGGACGGCGGGCAGATAGCGCCCGCCGCCGGCCTCAGCCCACGAGGTCCAGTACGGGCCGCAGTCCGTCCGGGCGGCGGTCCACCGGCAGCGGGTCCACCGGCAGGAACCCGCATCCGATCGCCGTGGCGCCGCCGTCCGCCCGGCGGTCGTCGCCCACCATCAGCACGGCGGACGGGGCGAGCCCCAACTGACGGCAGGCCAGGGCGAAGAGCCGCGGATCGGGCTTCTGGATGCCCTGCTCGAAGGAGAGCACACAGCCGTCCACGTACCGCTCCAGGCCATGGGCGCGCAGCACCGGCCGCAGATCCCAGCCGATGTTGCTCAGTACGCCGACGCGGACGCCGCGCCGGTGCAGCTCGGCCAGCACCTCGGCGGCGTCCGGGTACGGGTGCCAGGCGTGCGCCGTCTTATGGCGCTCGTAGAGCGCCTCGTACAACTCCGGGCGGGGGAGCGGGACTTGGCGCGCCAGGCCGGTGTACACCGCGCGGTGGTTTCGGGCGTCGCGGTCGCGGAGCTCCCACAGCCCGGCCAGCTCGGCGGGCAGCTCGGCGGGCGGGGCGCCGCCGGGCAGGGCGCCCGCCCGCTCCAGCTCGGCCGCCCGGCGGGCGACCTCGGCGTCGTCCATGGCCGTACCGGACGCGGTCAGCGCGGCGCGCAGCCAGGACTCGGCGGACTCGATCCGCAGCAGCGTCCCGGAGAAGTCGAAGAGCACACCCTTGATCGTGGTCATGGGTCTCATCCTGGCCCGTGCGCGGCGCCGGGCCCAGACCGCGTCCCGGGCGCGCGGGCGGTGTACGCCGCGGCCGCCCCGGCCGCCAGGGCGCCGCCCAGCAGCCAGCCGCCGAGGACGTCCGACGGCCAGTGCACGCCCAGGTACACCCGGGTGACGCCGACACCGACGACGGAGACGGCGACCACCGTCCGGGCGGTCCACCGCCACACCGGCCGTACCCCGTGCTCACGCAGCAGCCACAGCAGCAAGGCCCCCGCGACCAGCGCGGACAACGCGTGCCCCGAGGGGAACGCCGCGTAGTGCGCCGTGTCCACCGGATCCGGCCAGACCGGACGCGGCCTGCCGACCACCGCCTTCAGGGCCTGCTGGAGGGCCGCACCGGCGAGCGCGGTGACCGCCACCCAGGCCCCGAGCAGCCGCGCACCGCGCCGTACGAGCAGGCAGACCGCCACCGCGAGGACCGCCCGCGTCGTCCACGGATCCCACACCCAGTCGCTGAGCAACCGGTTCAGGCGGGTCCAGCCGGGCGAGTCCACGGCCGTGGAGTGCAGCGCGCCGGTGACGGCGGCGTCCAGGGACATCAGCGGCCCCCAGCGCAGCACGACCAGAGTGAGCAGCACCGTGAACAGGGCGGTGCAGGCCAGGGCAGGGCGGGTGCCATGAGGCATACCCGGACCCTACGTCAGCGCACTGAGCCCCGGGACGAACGTCACCAGCAGCGGCACGGCGGGCACCAGCGCCGCGACCGCCGTCATCCGCAGCCGGCGGCCGGGGGTGAAGCGGGGCGCGGGGGACAGCAGCCGGTCCACCCGCTGCGGCACCTGGGCGAGCTGGGTCGGGCAGGGGCCGAACACCCCGCGGTCCTCGTTGAGTTCGACCAGCGCCAGGGCTATCGTCAGCCGGCCGAAGCGGCGCGAGGCCGCGTCGTCGGCGGCCAGTTCGACCAGCCGGTGCACCTGGTCGCGGAACGCGGCGAAGACCGGGATCTGCGGGAAGCCGGCCGCGAGCGCCGAGGCGCAGTACAGCAGCAGATCGTGCCGGGCCCGCGCATGACCCTGCTCGTGGGCGATCAGCGCATCGAGCTGACGCCCCTTCAGCCGCCGCAACGCCGAGGTGGTGATGACCAGTTGGGGCGACGGGTGCGCCTGCCACCAGGCCTCCGGGCGGTCGCCCTCCAGGACGACCAGCCGCTCCCCGAAGGGCTGCTCGCCGGGCAGCAGCGGGGCGCGCCGCAGGAGGTCGGCCCGGCGCCGCCGGCGGCGGGCCCGTACCGCCCGCACCTCGCGGGTCAGCGCGACGGCGGTCCACGCGCCGCCGCCCGCCAGGAGCAGCGCCAGCACGCCGGCCCACGGCCCGTACCCCTTGAGCGCGTACGCCTCGACGACCACCCGCGGTGCGAACCCGAACACCGGGCTGCGCACGGACTCCCAGGCCGCGGCCGCGCTCAGCGACATCGCCAGCACACAGCACAGCAGCAGGGCGGCCACCACGCACTGCCACACCCACAGCGCGAGCACCGGCTCGCGGTCGGGCCAGTCGGAACGGGCCATCAGCCGAGGCGCCATCGCCGCGGCCAGCGCGCCGAGAACCATCAGCGCGATCGGGACCATCATGCCGTCACCCTATGAGCGCGCGGATACTCGTTGGTACGGTCACGCATCGGAAGTGACGTATGCCACGCCTGCCACAGGTGTGCCTTCCGGAGGGGCGCCATCACCCCGGACGGCGATCCTGCGGGTGTCCGGCGCAGCTCACAGCGCCAGCAGCATCGCCAGCATGGCGATGCCCATGGTCAGCCGGCAGGCCCGCAGCACCCCGGCCGGCCCGGCGGCCGTCGCCGCCACCGGCCCGTCCGCCACCGGCCCCCCGGCCACCGCACCGGAAGCCGGCACCAACCGGAGCCCCGTGGCCAGGACGTACACCGTGTAGTAGGCGAGCAGCAGCCCGGTCAGCAAGGGCACCCCGCCGGGCGCCGCGGGTGTCATCGTCATGGCGCCCATCGGCCCGTCGTGGTGCATCCCGCCGGCGGGCACCGCCATCGCCAGCGCCATGTACACCATCGCCCACGCCCCCACCGCGTGATGCAGATGCCGATGCGTCAGCGCCCACAGGCCCGCGGCCCCGAACGCCGCGGTGAACAGCCAGGGCGACCACGCCGGCGGCGGCACCGCGGACGCCGGCAGCCCCATCACCGCCATCCCCAGGGCCATCAGCCCCTCGCCGCGCGCGGCCACCCGCTGCGCGGCCGGTCCGCGGTGCGCCCGGACCAGGCAGTACGCGCCGGTGCCGGCGCATAGCAGCACCAGCAGCCAGCCGACCAACGGTGGTTGGTGCACGAGGCGCCTCCCCAGGTCCCCTGGTACCCGTACGCGTCGGCTGCTAGATGCCCGGCAGCCGCCCGGCACACGGGAGCGCACGGGCGCACAAGAGGGGAGCGCGGGCCGTGTACCGGGACCGCGAAGGGGAGAAGCGGCGCTCCTTCAGGGCCGGTAGCGCAGCGGATGGTCCGCCGGGACCTGAGTCAGCACGATGCGGTGGCCGTCCGGGTCGGCGATCCACATCTCGACGAGCCCCCAGGGCTCCTGCACGGGCGGCCGCAGCACCTCCACCCCGTGTGCCAGCAACTCCTTGTGCGCCGCCGCCGCGTCCGCCA
Source organism: Streptomyces sp. NPDC033270 (assembly GCF_055576575.1). Lineage (NCBI taxonomy): Bacteria > Bacillati > Actinomycetota > Actinomycetes > Kitasatosporales > Streptomycetaceae > Streptomyces > Streptomyces sp. NPDC033270. Next base: position 227,300 of record NZ_JBVIRA010000010.1, on the reverse strand, counting down.
CCTGGAGCCACAGCTGAAGGGTCTGGGTGCCGGGCGCGGTGGCGCGGCCGGAGACCTCCAGGAAGCCGCCGCCGAGGAAGTACACCGTGCCGCGCTCGGGGCCGGTGCCGAACTCCCGGTAGATCTCCAGGCCCAGCGCCTCGCCGTAGAACGCCCGGGACCGCTCGGGGTCGGACGGCCGCAACAACACCCTGCTGCTCAGTACGTGCACCATGCCAGGACCCTACGCCGCCGGCCCGCGGGGCCCGCCGAACGACCCGGCGAACGGCACTGACATGACGCGCACGGCTCTTGTTAGCCTCGTTTCCGTCGATTCCGCCCCTGTCGCCGGCCGCATCTTTCGGGCCTGAGAGGACTCCGCAGACCATGCCCACCAGCGAGCTGACCTTTCGTACCGCCCTCGAAGCCGACATCCCCGGGCTTGTCGAGCTGATCGAGTCGGCATACCGAGGGGACGCGAGCCGGGTCGGCTGGACGACGGAGGCGGATCTGCTGGAGGGGCAGCGCACCGATCCCGAGGGCGTCGCCGCCGTGGTCCGTAACGAGACCGGCCGGCTGCTGATCGCCGAGCGGGACGGCGAGCTGATCGCCTGCTGCCAGCTCGAACACCGCGGGGACCACGCGTACTTCGGGATGTTCGCGGTGCGCCCGGAGCTCCAGGGCGGCGGCCTCGGCAAGATCATCATCGCGGAGGCCGAGCGGACCGCCCGGGAGACCTGGGGCTCTAGCGAAATGCACATGACGGTCATCCGGCAGCGCGAGGGCCTGATCGCCTGGTACGAGCGCCGCGGCTACCAGCGCACCGGGAAGCTCAGCCCGTTCCCGTACGGCGATGAGCGGTTCGGCATCCCGCGGCGCGCCGACCTGGAGTTCGAGCTGCTGGTCAAGCCGCTGGCCTGAGCGCTCCGCGGCTAGGGTCTGTCCGATGGGTCATGGCCGGGTCCGCGGCGTCTGGCACGGCACCTCGCGGCGTTGCCGAAACGTCCCGAGAGCTCCGCTATCGGGACGCTCCGGCGCCTTGCGATGCAGCTCGGCATCCAAGGAGCACATGAGGAGCCGAGACGGAGTTCGCGGTGGGGGTACCTCCCGCGCCCTTAAGGCGTGGGGGAGAACGCAGTGCACCAGACCCCGCGGCCTTTCCGACCCTGACCCATCGGACAGACCCTAGGGCCTTTCCGACCCTGACCCATCGGACAGACCCTAGAGCCGCCCGGCCTGAACGATCCGCTGCAGGAACCGGCGGGTGCGGTCCTGGACCGGATCGCCGAAGACCTGCTCGGGAGTGCCGCGCTCCAGCACCACCCCGCCGTCCAGGAAGCACACCTGGTCGGCGACCTCCCGGGCGAAGCCCATCTCGTGGGTGGCGAGGACCATCGTCATGCCCTCCTCCTTGAGATCGCGGACCACCCCGAGCACCTCGCCGACCAGCTCGGGGTCGAGCGCCGCGGTGATCTCGTCGAGCAGCAGCAGCCGGGGCCGCCCGGCCAGTGCGCGCACGATCGCGACCCGCTGCTGCTGGCCGCCGCTGAGCCGGTCCGGGTACTCGCCGGCCCGCCCGCCGAGCCCCAGCCGCTCCAGCAGCTCGTGGGCGCGGGCCTCCGCCTCGGCGCGCGGTACGCCGTGCACCCGGCGCGGCGCCAGCGTGATGTTGTCCAGCACCGTCATGTGCGGGAAGAGGTTGTAGGCCTGGAAGACCACGCCGATCCGGCGGCGCACCGCGTCGGCGTCGGCCCGCGGGTCGGTGATCTCCTCGCCGTCCAGGAAGATCGCGCCGTCGTCGATCTCCTCCAGCAGGTTCGCGCAGCGCAGCAGCGTGGACTTGCCCGAACCGGACGCGCCGATCAGCGCGGTCACGGTGTGCGGGGGGACCTCCAGGTCGACGTCCCGCAGCACGACCGTGCCCCGCCCGTACGTCTTGCGCACGGACTCCAGCCGCAGCACCGGGCCGCCGTCCGGGGCGCCCTTGGCGAGGTCCGCGGCGGTCCCGGTCCGCCCGGCCTCCCCGGCGCCCGGCACCGGCGTGTTCTCCGTCGTACTCATACCAGGCCTCCCTGGGCGCGCCTGCGGTCCATCCGTGCCGTGATCCAGTCCGTGAAGCGCGTCATCGGGATCGTCAGCGCGACGAAGACCAGCCCGGCCACCACGTAGGGCGTGAAGTTGAAGTCCTTGCCGGCGATGATCTGCGCCGCGTACACCGCGTCCACCGCGCCGGCGATGGAGACCAGACCGGTGTCCTTCTGCAGCGACACCAGATCGTTCAGCAGCGGCGGCACCACCCGGCGCACCGCCTGCGGCAGGACGACGAACCGCAGCGCCTGGCCGCCGGAGAGCCCCAGCGACCGGGCCGCCGCGCGCTGCGAGGGGTGCACCGACTCGATGCCGGCCCGGAACACCTCGGCCACATACGCCGAGTACGTCAGCACCAGCGCGGAGCCGCCGAGCGCCACCGGATCGGTGGTCACGCCCTGCAGCCGCAGCGCCGGGACGCCGAAGACCACCATCAGCAGACAGATGATCAGCGGCAGTCCGCGGAAGAAGTCGGTGTAGGCGGTGGCCAGCGCGCGCAGCGGGAAGAACACCGGGCCGCGCAGCGTCCTGGCCACCGCCAGCAGCAGCCCGAGCACCAGCACCGCCGCCCCGCACACCACCAGCAGCCGCAGATTCAGCAGCAGCCCCTCCAGCACCTCCGGCAGCGCCTTGCGCGCGTACTCGGCGCTGAAGAAGGTCTCGCGGGTGCGCGGCCAGCCCGGGGAGTTGGTGATCACGAGGAAGAGCACGACGGCCGTGACCAGTGTGCTCAGCGCGGCGACGGCGGTCGCCCGCCGGGCCCTGGCCCGCTTGACCCGCTCCCGCTCGATCCGCCGCGGCGAGGGCACATACCCGTCGCCGCCCGGCTCCCGGACCTCGTCGCTCTTCTTCAACACCCCTTCCGCGCCGTTCACTTGAGCACCGGAGCGTCGACGGCGTCGCTCAGCCACTTCTTCTCCAGCGCGGCGAGCGTGCCGTCCTTGCGCAGCGCGTCGACCGCCGCCGTCACACATCCGGTGATCCGGCTCTCCTTGTCCAGGACCAGCCCGAACTGCTCCTTCGCGGCACCGGAGGCCGGGAACTGGCCGACCACCTCGGCGTCCGTGACCTCCGCCGAGGTGATGTAGAAGGCCGTCGGCAGGTCGGTGACGATCGCCTCCACCTGCCCGTTCTTCAGGGCGGACTTGGCGAGGTCGTTCTTCTGGAAGACCGCGGCGGGGCGGGTCGGGCGGATGGTGTCGTTGACGACGTCCAGGCTGGTGGTGCCGACCTGCGCGCCGAGCTTGACGTCCTTGAGGTCGGCGATGCTCTTGGCGCGCGCGGCCTTGGAGCCCTTGAGCGCGACGACCGCCTGGCGCACGTCGTAGTAGCCGGAGGAGAAGGCCACGGCGCGCTTGCGCTCGGCGCTGATGGAGATCTGGTTGATGTCGAAGTCGAACTTCTTCGCACCGGGCGCGAAGGCGTTGTTGAACGGCACGGTCTGCCAGTCCACGGCACCCTTGCCGTAGCCCAGCCGCTGGGCGACGGCGTAGGCGACCGCCGACTCGAAGCCCTTGCCGCCGGCCGGGTCGTCGTCGACGAACCAGGGGGCGTACGCGGGCTTGTCGGTGCCGACGGTGAGTCTGCCGGCCGCCACGGTGGCCAGCTTGCCGCGGTCACAGCTCTGTGTGCCCTGCCCGGTGGCGCGCGGGCCACCGGGGGACTCGTCCTGCGGGGCACAGCCGACGGCCGCGGCGAGCAGCACGGCGGTGGCACAAGCGGCAAGGCGAAGAGGGCGGTTGACGAGACGCATGCCCGGAGAGTGGCAGCGCACGACGCCGTCTGTCGAGATCATGAGGGAAAACGTCCGCATGCTGGAAGCCCGTTGCGCGCCTGTGAACTGCGGATTTCCCCGGTGGGCGGCCGTTACGCGGTGAAACGCACCGCCCGCCGGATCTCCGGCATGTCCGTCACCACGCCGTCCAGGCCCAGGCCGCGCGCCAGCCGGAGCTGATCGTGGGTGTTGACCGTCCAGGCCAGCACCTTCAGATGCGCGGCGTGCGCCCGCTCGACGAGTTCGAGGGTGAGCCGGCGGATGTTCAGCGAGAGCGTCGACGCGCCGACGGCCTGTGCGCGGTCGACGACATCCGCGCCGTAGCGGCTGCCGACCAGTGCGGTGCGCACCCCCGGCAGCAGCGTGCGGATCGCGGCCAGCGCCTCGTCGTGGAAGGAGATGACCTCCACCCGGCCGGTCAGGTCGTGCGACCGCATCACCTCGGCCAGCGCCTGCGCGGCCGCGACGTCCTTGATCTCGGCCTGCAGCGGCGCCTTGACCGCCTCCAGGACCTCCTCGAAGACGGGAATCCGCTCGCCCTGCCCGGCGTCCAGCTCGCGCAGCTCGGCGAGGGTGCGCTCGGCGATCGGCCCGGCGCCGTCGGTGGTGCGGTCCACGTCCGCGTCGTGCATCACCACGAGCGCGCCGTCCTTGCTCAGATGCAGATCCAGTTCGATGACGTCGAGGCCTTCGTGCTCGGCGCGTACGAAGGAGCGCAGGGTGTTCTCCGGCTCCACGCCCATGATCCCGCGGTGTCCGATGGTGAGAAAGGACAAGGCTGCCTCGCTTCTGTGGGCTCGGTACTGCTGTCGGCTCTTTGTCAGTGTCGACCGTCGACCGTCGGCAACGGCGTTCCGAAATGGCGTTCAGCCTAACGGGGACAAGTGCAGATGAACCGGTTGCGGACGCCACCACGGTGTGTCCAGTACGGGTACCCGCCATATCCGGCCCGCAGACCGCCTCCCGCCGGCGTGGGCGCGTCCCGCCCGGGCCTGACGGCGGCAGTGTGGCATATGCCATAGGGCCGTCCGGTCGTCCCCGCACGGCGTGCGCAGGCCGGGAGGAAGCCCGGAATCCCTTGGCGCTACAGGCAGGAAGTCCCGCCGATAGCACGACCCACAGGAAAAAGGTGCGTGACTGCGGGGTGTCGGCAGAAAAATTTTCAGCTGGCCCACTTGAGTGAGCGAACCTCGCCTGGTTACGGTGTGCTGACAAGACGATCTACCGCCGGAGGGCAGTCATGACGGAAATTCTTTCGCCTGTGGGTGTCCGGGGAGGCACTCCGACCGCAGAGCGTGTCGTGGAGCACCCGGCGTGGCCCGTCCTGAAGGACGCGGTCGAGACCCTCCGGCCCTGGCAGTCCAAGGACGGTTCGATCGACCTGACGGCGGAGGGCGCGCCGAAGACCGAGGCCGTCCGCGCCGAGGTCGAGCGGGTCGCCGCGGCCGTCAAGGAGCTGGGCGCGCTGCTGCCGCACAACGCCGCCTACCACCAGGCGCTCGTCACCGACCTGCGCCGCTGGGCCGACGACGGCTTCGGCGTGCCGGACTTCCTGGACTCACTGCTCGCCTTCCAGCCGGCGCAAGCGCGCGCCGACGGCCTCCAGCACCTCGTGCTGTTCCCCATGTACACCCAGAACGGCAACCCGAACCGCAACTTCGAGGCCGTCGTCCTGCGCATGGTCTGGCCCGAGTGGCTCTCGGAGCTGGAGCGCACCCGCTACGACAACCCCCTGTTCCTCGGCATCACCTTCGAGGACTTCACGGCCGGCTACGACACCCACTCCGCCGTGCTCTTCCCGGAGACCATCGCGGTGCGCGAGGCCCCCGAGCGGTTCAGCTGGGGCGGCATCTTCTGCGACCGCGAGGCCGCCCGCTTCCGGCGGGTCAGCCAGGCCGCCGTCGAGACGCTCGGCCTGGAACTCCCGCAGGACATCCGCGAGATGCTCGACGACCAGGAGCGCTGCCAGGAGGCGTTCGTGCTGTGGGACATGGTGCACGACCGCACCCACAGCCACGGTGACCTGCCGTTCGACCCGTTCATGATCAAGCAGCGCCAGCCGTTCTGGATGTACGGCCTGGAGGAGCTGCGCTGCGACCTCACCGCCTTCAAGGAGGCCGTGAAGCTGGAGGCCGAGGGGTACTCCCAGGGCCGCGATGTGCAGTTCGCAGTGATCTTCGACCGGATGTTCCGGTTCCCCGTGAGCGGCGACCGGGTCCGCAACTACGACGGCCTCGGCGGCCAGCTGCTCTTCGCGTACCTGCACAAGCACGACGTCGTACGCTGGACGGACAACACACTGCACATCGACTGGGAGCGGGCGCCCAAGGTCACCAACCAGCTGTGCGGCGAGATCGAAAAGCTCTACCGCGACGGCATCGACCGGCCCAAGCTGGTCCACTGGTTCGCCGCGTACGACCTCGTCTCGACCTACCTCGCACCGCACCCGGGTTCGGTCTGGGCCAAGGGGCCCGACGCCCTCGACCTGGACCAGCCGCCGCGCAAACTCGTGGACGACGTGCTGCCCGACGAGTTCCCGCTGAGCATGTTCTACGAGGCGCTCGCCAAGAAGCTGCGCGCTGTGATCACCTCTACCAAGGGCATCACGGCCCACAGCGACGTGCTGGCGGCGGCATGAACAACGACCGGAACACCCGGCCACAGGCCGTCCAGGAGCAGGACGAGGAGGCGACGGAGATGGTTACTTCGACGGGCGGCCAGGGGCCGCTGGAGGGTGCGGTCATCGCGGTGGCGGGAGCGGCCGGACCGGCCGGCCGCGCCACCCTGCTGCGGCTGGCCGAAGCGGGGGCCGTGGTCGTCGGCTCGGACTCCAACCCCGAGCGGCTGGCGGAGGCCGTGGACGCGGCCCGCTACGCGCACGGCGGCGCCACGGTCATAGGAGACACCGTCGATCTCCTCGACCCGGACCAGACCCGCGAGTGGGCGGCCCGTACGGAGAAGGAATTCGGCCGGGTCGACGGCCTGGTGCACCTCGTCGGCGGCTGGCGCGGCTCGTCGACGTTCGCGGAGACCGACCTGGCGGACTGGGACCTCCTGCACAAGCTGCTGATCCGCACCGTCCAGCACACCTCCCTCGCCTTCCAGGAGCCCCTGGAGCGGAGCGGCAACGGCCGATTCCTGCTGATCAGCGCGGCCGGCGCCTCGAAGCCCACCGGCGGCAACGCCGCCTACGCGGCCTCCAAGGCCGCCGCCGAGGCCTGGACGCTGGCCATGGCGGACGGTTTCCGCAAGTCGGGGGGCGAGGAGGGCCTGCGTGCCGCGGCTGCCATCCTGGTCGTGAAGGCGCTCGTCAACGACCAGATGCGCGCCGAGCGACCGAATGCGAAGTTTGCGGGCTTCACGGACGTCACGGAGCTGGCCGAGGCCATCGCCGGCGTCTGGAGCCGGCCCGCCCAGGAAGTGAATGGACAGCGTCTGTGGCTGACCCCCGAGCCGTGACCGGAGCGAAGACCGACGCCCGGCAGCACCACGACCCCCAGGTACGCGGCTTCGCCAGCGACAACTACGCGGGCGCCCACCCCGAGGTCCTGGCTGCGCTCGCCCTCGCCAACGGCGGCCACCAGGTCGCCTACGGCGAGGACGACTACACCGCGCACCTCCAGCGGGTCTTCCGCAGCCACTTCGGGCAGCGCGCCGAGGCGTTCCCGGTGTTCAACGGCACCGGCGCCAACGTCGTCGCCCTCCAGGCCGTGACCGACCGCTGGGGCGCGGTGGTCGCCGCCGAGACCGCACACATCAACGTCGACGAGTGCGGTGCGCCGGAGCGGGTCGGCGGGCTCAAACTGCTGACCGTACCCACCGAGGACGGCAAGCTCACCCCCGAGCTGATCGACCGCCAGGCATGGGGCTGGGAGGACGAGCACCGCGCCATGCCGCAGGTCGTCTCGATCACCCAGAGCACGGAGCTGGGCACGGTCTACACGCCCGACGAGATCCGGGCGATCTGCGAACACGCCCATGAGCGCGGCATGGTGGTGCATCTGGACGGGTCGCGGATAGCCAACGCCGCGGCGACCCTCGACGTCCCGATGCGGGCCTTCACCAACGCGGTGGGCGTCGACATCCTCTCCTACGGCGGCACGAAGAACGGCGCGGTCTTCGGTGAGGCCGTGGTCGTGCTCAACCCCGACCGGGTGCGCGCGATGAAGCATCTGCGCAAGATGTCCATGCAGCTCGCCTCCAAGATGCGCTTCGTCTCGGTCCAGCTGGAGGCGCTGCTCGCCAAGGACCTGTGGCTGCGCAACGCCCGGCACGCCAACACCATGGCGCAGCGGCTGGCGGCCGGGGTGCGGGCGGTCGACGGGGTGGAGATCCTCTATCCGGTCCAGTCCAACGCGGTCTTCGCGCGGCTGCCGCACGACGTCAGCGAGCGGCTGCAGAAGCGCTACCGCTTCTACTTCTGGGACGAGCAGGCCGGCGATGTGCGCTGGATGTGCGCCTTCGACACCAGGGTGGAGGACGTCGACGGTTTCGTCGAGGCGCTGCGGGAGGAGATCGCTCGGTAGGGCCTGTCCGCGGGGCCCGTCCGGTGGTCGTGGCCGGGCGCGAGGCGACGGCGGGTCGACCGCGAAGGTGGCAAGCGAGTCCAGCGCAGTGGAAAGAAGGAAAGTTCACTGCGCTGGACTTCGTGGTGCAGTTTGCTGAACGGAGCCCGGTCGTGCTCCAATGCGTCCGGTGGCCGGCCGTCGACCGGTCCCGGCCTGCAGCCACTCCCACCGATCTCCGAGGAACGGCCCCATGCCCAGCCCGACCTGCCCCCTGCACGTCTCCGACGAGGTGCGCGCCCTGGCGCCCGGCTTCGGCTACCTCGCCGTCGAAGCGCACGGTCTGACCAACGGGCCCAGTGACGAGCTGAGCTCCGGGCTCCTGGACGAGGCCACCCGCCGGCTGGCCGGACGTCTCGACGGCCGGGCCCCGCAGGACGACCCGCACATCGCCGCCTGGCGCGCCGCCTACAGCGCCTTCGGCAGCAAGCCGTCGCGCACCCGCAACTCCGCCGAGGCGCTGGCCAAGCGCGCGCTCGCGGACGGGCTGCCGCGCATCAACCGGCTCGTCGACCTCTACAACGCCCTCAGCGTCGCCCACCTCATCCCGGTGGGCGGCGAGGACCTGGACCGGATCCAGGGCGGGATGCGGCTGGTCCGGGCCGTCGGCGACGAGCCGTTCGCGACGGCGGCCGGCGGCGCCGAGACCGTCGAGCACCCCGATGCGGGCGAGGTCGTCTGGTGCGACGACGAGGGCGTCACCTGCCGCCGCTGGAACTGGCGCCAGGGCGTCCGCACCCGCCTCACCGAGGACTCCGTCAGCGCCCTCTTCCTGCTGGAGCGGATGGCCCCGATGACGCTCGACGAGCTGACGTCCGCGGGCGCCGAACTGGCCGAGGCGCTGCAGAAGGCCTGCCCCACCGCCCGGATCGAGATCGGTGACGTCTGGTCCGGGTGACCGGGGCCGGACGTCGATCAGCCGCCGAAACTCCTTCGGCGGCTGATGTCGTAGTGGGGTGCCTGTGGCGGCTACGCGCCGGGCGCCGGTGCGGTGCCGCCCAGGTGCGCCGGAATCCACCAGGTGTCCTCGGGGCCCTTGGGGCGCACGGGGTAGGCGCGCTGGGCCGCCTCCAGCAGGTCCTGCACCCGGGACCGCACCCGGTCGGTGATCTTCTCCGCCTGCTCGGCGGGATCGGCCTCCAGCGGCTCGCCGACCCGGATGGTTATCGGGAAGTGGTTGCGGCCCAGATTGCGCTTGTGGCCCTTGGTCCACAGGCGCTGGGTGCCCCACAGCGCCACCGGGAGCAGCGGCACCCCGGCCTCCTGGGCCAGCCGGGCCGCACCCGACTTGAAGTTCTTCAGGGTGAAGGACTCGGAGATCGTCGCCTCGGGGAAGACCCCGATGATCTCGCCCGAACGCAGTGCGGACAGCGCGTGCTTGTAGGCGTGCATGCCCTGCGCGCGGTCCACCGGGATGTGCTTCATCGCGCGCATCAGCGGCCCCGACACCTTGTGCCGGAACACCGACTCCTTCGCCATGAAGCGCACCAGCCGCTTCGCCGGCCGGGCCGTCAGCCCCGCGAAGACGAAGTCGAGATATCCGATGTGATTGCTCACCAGTACCGCCCCGCCGCGGCGCGGAATGTTCTCCGTCCCGGCGATGTCGAATTTGAGATCGAGCGCCTTGAAGAGCGTGCGTGCGGCGCCGATCACCGGCGGATAGACGAGCTCTGCCATTGTCCGGAGGACCCCTTTTTCCCTTTTCCATGCCTGGGGAGGGTTCTCCCGGCGGAAACCTACGCAGGCGTAACTGCGGCTTTCGGGAGATCGTGCCCGATCGAGGCCGCGGCGGCCAGCGTGCCGGGCGCCGCGGACGGGAGATTCTCGTCACGTGCGGACCGGATCAGCCCACCGCTCGCCGCAGCACAAGGTACATCTCGCACCCCAGGCAGTACCCGAAAGCGGCATTGAGGAAGGCCGCCGCCAGCGCGCACCCGGTGGCCGCGAGCCCCAGCCACTGCGGGCCCGCGACGTAGCCGACCAGCCCCACCAGCGCGAAGAACAGCCCCACGCTCTGCGCGAAGCGCGGCGGGGCGGGGTCCTCGAAATCGGTCGGCGCGGACAGCCGCGGACGCACCGCCACCCTGAACACCCAGGCGTAGGGGGAGCGCTGGACACCGGCCGCCGCCCCGACGGCGAAGACCAGCGCCTGCAGGGCCAGCAGCCAGCCGCTCCCGCTGATCAGCACGGCCGCCAGCACCACCGTCGTCAGCGCCGCCCCGAACCTCGGACCGCGTACGTCAAGCCTCTCGACACTCATGCCCCCACCATCCCGCAGACCGGGCCGCTCGTGGCACCGGGAATTCTTTCGGTCTGGTGAACGCTGCATCCCACGATGACTGGACTCATGGTGTGCATCGCGGTGCTCGCGGCGGCGAGCGCCTTCGGCGTGTGGCACCGGCGCCGCAATGGGAGGCTGACGGTGCGAAAGCGGGACGAACGGGACGGGGTGCCGCGGCTCGGCGCCGCGGTGATCGGCCAGCAGCTGGGGGAGCGGGCCACCCTGCTGCAGTTCTCCAGCGCCTTCTGCCAGCCCTGCCGCGCCACCCGCCGCACGCTCGCCGAGGTCGCCGGCATGGTCGAGGGGGTGGCCCATGTGGAGATCGACGCCGAGGCCCGTCTCGACCTCGTACGGGAGCTGAACGTGCTGCGGACCCCCACCGTTCTGGTCCTCGACGCGGACGGCGCGATCGTGCGCCGCGCCTCGGGGCAGCCCCGCAGGGCCGACGTCATAGCGGCGCTGGGAGAGGCCGTCCGTGATTGATCTCCCAGATGCCGGGCGGCCCTTGACGCTCCGGGTCACCCGTCGTCACTCTGACGTGATGCGGCCAGGAACCCTTCTCTACGGACGCGCCCACGTCGACCTTCTGCGGACTGCCAGCGCCCGCTGTCCGGGCGTGTGAGCGACGACGACACCTCCGCCGTCGGCGGCCGCGCGGTTGCCGGCGGCTCCGCCCGGGCCCGTACACCACAGCAGAAGGACAACTCCATGACGGCCTCGCCCGATCTCGGCACGCCTCGCGCCGCCTCCCCCGAACTCCTGCGCTCCGTCTTCCGTCAGCACGCCGCCGGTGTCGCGGTGATCACCGCACAGGGCTCCGGCCCGGTCGGCTTCACCGCCACCTCCCTCACCTCCGTCGCCGCCGATCCGCCGCTGCTGTCGTTCGGCATCGGCACCGGCGCCTCCAGCTGGCCGGCCGTCTCCGAGGCCGAGCACATAGGCGTCCACATACTCGGCGAGCACCAGCGGGAGCTGGCCGCCACCTTCGCGCGCAGCGGCGCCGACCGCTTCGGCCCCGCCACCTCCTGGCGCACCGGCCCCGAAGGCGTGCCCCTGCTCGACGGCGTACTGGCCTGGCTGGTGTGCGAGGTCGTGGCCCGTGTCCCGGCCGGCGACCACCGCATCGTGCTCGCCCGGCCGGTCGTCGGCGACCCCGCGGGGCCCGGCCGTCCGCTGCTGTACCACCAGGGTCGCTTCAACGCGCTGCGGGACTGACGGGTTCCCGTTCCGCTTCGTCGTCCCCCGATCAGGGCCGTTGGCAAGGTCACATTTCGACAGCCTTGATTCGGGGCACGAGACTGGATGTACTGGTGGGTAACATGACGGTCGGCGCGGGGATCCGCAACCAACCGGGAGCCGCCCCAACAGCCGCCTATGCTGCCAGCACAAGGCAGTTCTGAAGAGACGAAGCAGGTAGGAGAGCCGGCGTGAGCTTGAGGATCGTTGTCTGTGTGAAGTACGTGCCCGACGCCACCGGCGACCGGCACTTCGCCGAGGACCTGACCGTCGACCGTGACGACGTGGACGGTCTGCTCTCGGAGCTCGACGAGTACGCCGTCGAGCAGGCCCTGCAGATCAAGGAAGCCGCCGACGACGCGGAGATCACGGTCCTGACCGTCGGTCCCGAGGACGCCAACGACGCGCTGCGCAAGGCCCTGTCGATGGGCGCCGACAAGGCCGTCCACGTCGAGGACGACGACCTGCACGGCACCGACGCGCTCGGCACCTCGCTCGTGCTCGCCAAGGCCATCGAGAAGACCGGCTACGACCTGGTCGTCTGCGGTATGGCCTCCACCGACGGCACGATGGGTGTGCTGCCGGCGCTGCTCGCCGAGCGGCTGAACGTCCCTCAGGTCACCCAGCTCTCCGAGGTCTCCGTAGCCGACGGCAAGGTCACCGGCCGCCGGGACGGCGACTCCGCCAGCGAGCAGCTGGAGGCCGCGCTGCCGGCCGTCGTGTCCGTCACCGACCAGTCGGGTGAGGCGCGCTACCCCTCCTTCAAGGGCATCATGGCCGCCAAGAAGAAGCCGGTGGAGTCCCTGGACCTGGACGACCTGGGGATCGACGCGGACGAGGTCGGCCTGGAGGGCGCCTGGACCAAGGTCGAGGACGCGACCGAGCGCCCCGCGCGCACGGCGGGCACGATCGTCAAGGACGAGGGCGAGGGCGGCAAGCAGCTCGCCGAGTTCCTCGCGGGCCAGAAGTTCATCTGAGCCCGTCCGCACCTCAACCGCCCTCATTCTTCCCGCAGGAGAGCAATCCCATGGCTGAAGTCCTTGTCTACGTCGACCACGTCGACGGTGCCGTCCGCAAGCCCACCCTCGAGCTGCTCACCCTCGCCCGCCGCATCGGCGAGCCGGTGGCCGTTCACCTCGGCCCGAACGCCGAGGAGGCCGCCAAGGTCCTCGGCGAGCACGGCGCCGTGAAGGTGCTGGCCGCCGACGCCCCCGAGTTCACCGAGTACCTCGTCGCCCCCAAGGTCGACGCGCTGCAGGCCGCCTACGACGCGGTCTCCCCGGCCGCCGTGCTGCTGCCGTCCTCCGCGGAGGGCAAGGAGATCGGCGCCCGCCTCGCGGTCCGCATCGGCTCCGGCATCATCACCGACGCGGTCGACCTGGAGGCCGGCGACGAGGGCCCGGTGGCCACGCAGTCCGTCTTCGCGGCCTCGTACACCACCAAGTCCCGCGTCTCCAAGGGCACCCCGGTCATCACCGTCAAGCCCAACTCCGCCGCCCCGGAGGCCGCCCCGGCCGCCGGCACGGTCGAGCAGCTCGCGGTGACCGTCGCCGACTCCTCCAAGGGCACCAAGGTCGTCTCGCGCACCCCGCGCGAGTCGACCGGCCGCCCGGAGCTGACCGAGGCCGCGATCGTGGTCTCCGGTGGCCGCGGCGTCAACGGCGCCGAGAACTTCCCGGTCATCGAGGCGCTCGCCGACTCGCTCGGCGCGGCCGTCGGCGCCTCGCGCGCCGCCGTGGACGCCGGCTGGTACCCGCACACCAACCAGGTCGGCCAGACCGGCAAGTCGGTCTCGCCGCAGCTGTACATCGCGGCGGGCATCTCCGGCGCGATCCAGCACCGCGCCGGTATGCAGACCTCGAAGACCATCGTCGCCATCAACAAGGACGCCGAGGCGCCGATCTTCGAGCTGGTCGACTACGGCGTGGTCGGCGACCTGTTCGACGTCGTCCCGGCGCTCACCGAAGAGGTCAAGTCCCGCAAGGGCTGAGCCCGTCGGGCCGTCGGTCCCGCTTCGGCAACCGCACGAGGCCCCGTACGCGCGGTGCGTACGGGGCCTCGTGCTGCCGTGGTCCGGGCGGGCTCTCAGTCGCCGGTCGCGCCGTCGATCCGCTCGCGCAGCAGGTCCGCGTGGCCGTTGTGGCGCGCGTACTCCTCGATCATGTGGACGTAGATCCAGCGCAGGCTCAGCGTGCGGCCGCGGCGCGCCGTGAAGGTCTCGTCCAGCCCGCGGTCGGCCACCGCCTTGTCGCAGGCCTCGAACTCGGCGCGGAGGGCGGCGAAGTTCGCCTCGGCGGCGGCCGGGTCCAGGTCGTCGAAGTCGGCGTCGGGGTTGTCGTCGGTGAAGTGGTGGTTGCCGATCCGTTCGCCGGCGAAGCGTATGCGAAACCACGTGCGTTCGACGTCCGCCATGTGGCGCACCAGGCCGAGCAGCGTGAGGCTGGACGGCGGGCTGCTCTGCTCGGTGAGCTGGTCCGCCGTGAGCCCGGCGCACTTGGCGAGCAGGGTGTCGCGGTGGAAGTCGAGCCAGCCCTGCAGCATCTCCCGCTCGCCGGCCACGGTCGGGAGTTCTCTGCGCTGGACGGAGGGTGCGATCCATGTCATGACGCCGAGTGTGGCCGGGTCCGCCGGGGAGCGCCACGGATTTGTGGAAGGCGGTCGCGCGGCCGTGACCTGCGCCGCCTCGGAGGGGAGGGTGTTGACCTCGTCAACCGACACAGTTAACTTCGCTCTACGGATTGTTGATTCCGTTAAGCGGAAAAACGCTCGTGCGGTGGCGCCGGGCGAAGCACCGGGAGGGTATCGAATGGGGCAGCAGGAGACCGTGGCGACGAGCCTCGCGGACACCGTACGCGAGGGAATCGGAGCCGCCCTCGCCGAGGTGGACGCGGATCTGGCCCGGCGCTACCCCGGTGATCCCGGCACCCGCCAGCCGGTGCACACGGTCTACGTCCCCGGCGACGTCTTCACCGCCGGCACCCTGCGCTCCTGGGGCGACCAGGCGCTCGCCGCCCTCGACGAGCACGCCCCCGACGCCGATGCGCTCGCCGCCGTCCTGGGCATCCCCGCAGAGCTCGCCGCCGACGTCCACGACCGCGTCCGCGCCAAGCTGACCCGTGAGCCCGTCGAGGACCTGCGGATCGACTTCGAGGACGGCTACGGCCCCCGCCCCGACGCCGAGGAGGACGAGGCCGCGGCCCGCGCCGCGGCCCTGGTCGCCGCCGCCTACCGCGACGGCACCGCGGCCCCCTACATGGGCATCCGGATGAAGTGCATGGAGGCCGCCGTCCGCGACCGTGGCATCCGCACCCTCGACATCTTCCTCACCGGCCTGATGGAGGCCGGCGGCCTCCCGGACGGCCTGGTCCTCACGCTCCCCAAGGTGACCTACGCCGAGCAGGTCACCGCCATGGTCCGGCTGCTGGAGGCCTTCGAGAAGGCGCGCGGCCTGGAGAGCGGCCGGATCGGCTTCGAGATCCAGATCGAGACCACCCAGTCCATCCTGGGCGCCGACGGCCGCGCCACCGTCGCCCGCATGATCGAGGCCGCCGAGGGGCGCGCCACCTCGCTGCACTACGGAACCTTCGACTACAGCGCCTCCTGCGGCGTCAGCGCCGCCCACCAGTCCCTCGACCACCCGGTGGCCGACCACGCCAAGGCCGTCATGCAGGT
Source organism: Streptomyces sp. NPDC033270 (assembly GCF_055576575.1). Lineage (NCBI taxonomy): Bacteria > Bacillati > Actinomycetota > Actinomycetes > Kitasatosporales > Streptomycetaceae > Streptomyces > Streptomyces sp. NPDC033270. The sequence goes on along the minus strand of NZ_JBVIRA010000010.1, from coordinate 211,705 downwards.
GGCCGCCGCGGGCACGGGGGTGCGGCTGTCCGACGGCTCGACGAACGTCCTGCCCGTCGGCCCCACCGCCCAGGTCCACGACGCCTGGCGGCTGCACCACGGCCTCGTCCGCCGCTCGCTGGCCCGCGCCTACTACCAGGGCTGGGACATGCACCCGGCGCATCTGCCCACCCGTTACGCGGCGGTCTACGCCTTCTACCGTGAGGGCCTCGAACAGGCCGCGGCCCGCCTCGCGGCCTACGTGGCCAAGGCCGGCGGCGACGTCATGGACGAGCCCGCCACCGCCAAGGCCCTCAGCGGCTACCTCCTGCGCGGCCTGGACTGCGGCGCGGTCGACATCTCCGAGGTCGCCCGCCTCACGGGTCTGACGCGCGCCGACCTCGAGGGGCTGGCCGGGCGCTGATCCGCTGCGCTTGGGCTGGCTTCCCACGTTGTCGGCTGCGCCTTGCTGCTTCCCACGTTTTCGGCTTTCCCGCCGTGGGGGTTTGTCGCCGTTGCGCCTGGCGGCGGGCGGTTGTTTTTCGGGTGCGGCCCCGTGGTGCCGTCTCGCCGTTGCGCCTGCGGCGGGCGTGGTGTTGTCGGGTGCGGTGACAGCCCTACGGACTTCGTCCTACGGTCTGTCCCCTCCCGTGGGTGGGTGGGAAGACGGGCCCGGTGGGGGCACACCTGATCCGTCGACTACCGGCACACGAACACTGACGCCCACCCCCACCGGTCTTCTCTCCCCCCACTACGGGAGGGGGCGGACCGCAGGACGGAGTCCGGAGGGCCGCACCCGCTGCCGTAAGCGCCCCGCGCAGCGGCAACCAGCCCGCCGCAGGCGCCACGGCGAGAAACCCCCACGGCGGGAAAGCCGACAACGTGGGAAGACGGCCGACCGCCGAGGTCTAGCGTGAGGGGGGAATCTCGCCCGAGCCGCGGGCAATGAGTCGGGTGGGTATCACCTGGCGTCCCGGGGGGTTCGCGATGCCCTCAAGGCGGCGGAAGAGCAGGCCGGCCGCCGTACGGCCCATCAGGGCCGGATCCTGGGCGACGACCGTGATCGCGGGCCGGACGAGATCGGCCAGCTCGAAGTCGTCGAAGCCGACCAGCGCGACCGGGCGCGGGCGTTCGCCCAGGACGCGCACGGCGGTGACCGTGACGCGGTTGTTGCCCGCGAAGAGCGCCGTGACCGGCTGCGCCGCGTCCAGCATGGCGGCCGCGGCGGCGCGTACGCGGTCGGGGGCGGTGGAGCCCAGCGACACCCACGCCTCGTCGACGGGCAGGCCGGCGGCGGCCATTGCCGCGCGGTAGCCGCGCAGCCGCTCCTTCGCGGTGTGGATCCGCGGCTGGTCGCCGATGAAGCCGATCCGGCGGTGGCCGTGCGCGATCAGATGGGCCACCGCGTCCCGGGCGCCGCCGAAGTTGTCACAGAGCACGGCGTCGGCGTCGATCCGGCCGGCCGGGCGGTCCACGAACACGGTGGCTATGCCGGCCGTGATCTCCGGCTCCAGATAGCGGTGGTCGTCACCGGCCGGGATCACGACGAGACCGTCGACCCGCCGTGCGCACAGGGCCAGTACCAACTCCTGTTCCCGGGCCGGGTCCTCGGCGCTGGAGCCGTTGATCAGCAGGGCGCCGTGGCTGCGGGCGACCTCCTCGACGGCGCGGCTGAGCGGGCCGTAGAAGGGGTCGGCGAGATCCTCCAGTACGAGACCGATGCTGGCCGTACGGCCCTTGCGCAGAATCCGGGCGGAGTCGTTGCGGCGGAAGCCGAGGGCGGTGATGGCTTCCTGGACCCGGCGTTCGGTGTCCGGCGTGACGCCCGGTTCGCCGTTGACCACGCGGGATACCGTCTTGAGGCCGACCCCGGCGCGCGCCGCGACATCCTTCATCGTGGGCCGGGTGCCATAGCGGCGGGACGTGCCCCGCGCGGTGTCGGTCACGGTGTGCGGTCCTGATTCTGTCGGCGGCCTGGTGTGGCGTCGAGCATAGCCTCTAGACAACGTTGTCAATCGAGGGGAGACTATCGTTCGCACGCCGGGCCGGTACGCCCGGCCCCCGGGCCCACCAGGAGATTCCACACCGATGCAGACGGACCTCAGCGCAGCGTTGGACATTGGCGGCACCAAGATCGCCGGCGCTCTGGTGGACGCACACGGCAGACTGCTCGTACGGGCCAACCGGCCCACGCCCGCCGGCGGTGACGGGGCGACGGTGATGCGCGCGGTGGCCGAGGTGGTCCGGGAGCTGGCCGCGGCGCCGGACTGGGCGCGGGTGGCGGCGGTCGGCATCGGCAGCGCGGGACCGGTCGACGCCCACGCCGGCACGGTCAGTCCGGTCAACATCCCCGGCTGGCGCGGCTTTCCGCTCGTCGCCGGGGTGCGGGCGCTCGTCGGGGAGCGTCCCGTCTCGCTGGTCGGCGACGGCGTCGCGATGACCGCGGCCGAGCACTGGCTGGGTGCCGCACGCGGGCACGCCAACGCGCTGTGCATGGTGGTCTCCACCGGAGTCGGCGGCGGGCTCGTCCTCAACGGCAGGCTGCATCCGGGACCCACGGGCAACGCCGGGCACATCGGCCACATCAGTGTCGACCTCGACGGCGACCCCTGCCCGTGCGGGGCCCGCGGCTGCGTCGAGCGGATCGCCAGTGGCCCGCACATCGCCCGCCGGGCGCTGGCCGACGGCTGGCGGCCGGGCCCTGACGGCGACACCAGCGCCGCCGCCGTCGCCGCCGCCGCGCGCGCCGGCGACCGGATCGCGGTGCGCTCCTTCGAGCGGGCCGCCCGGGCGCTGGCGGCCGGGATAGCCGCCACCGCCACCCTCGTCGAGATCGATATCGCGGTGATCGGCGGGGGCGTGGCAGGTGCGGGAGATGTCCTGTTCGCCCCGCTGCGCTCGGCCCTGCGCGACTACGCGACGCTGTCGTTCGTGCGGGACCTGACGGTCGTACCCGCCCAAATGGGAACGGATGCCGGGCTGGTGGGGGCCGCCGCGGCCGCCGCGCAACAGTCCCGTCTCGATGCGTTCGCCCCCACCCCCTGACGACACCACAGGCCCCCGCGCGCCCCTTAGTCTGTTGCCGACCGCGAGGTACGACGCCGTACGGGCGAGGTGCACGGCGTACGGGCAACGACACGGGTATCGAGGGGATCGGCGACGGTGACACCGGGGGAGCGCGAGCAGCGCGGGGTGGACGAGACGCGTGCGGCGGACGGCGCGAGCGGATCCGGGGAGGCGGGCGAGGCGAGTGACGGCGCGCCCGTCGCGGCCGCCGCGAGCGGGCCCCGGCGCGGCCAGGACGCCGATCTGACCGGGCGGGTGCTCGGCGGCCGGTACCGCGTGACCGGACGGATCGGGCGCGGCGGCATGGGCGTGGTCTGCCGCGCGGTCGACGAGGTGCTGGGCCGCGAGGTCGCGGTCAAGGTCCTGCGCGCCTATACCGACGCCTCCGCGCCCGAGCTGGCCGATCTGCGTACCCGTATGCAGCGCGAGGCGCGGGCCGCGGCCCGTATCCGGCACTCCGGCGTGGTCACCGTCCACGACGTCATCGACGAGGACGGCCGGCCGGTCATCGTCATGGAGCTGGTGGACGGGCCTTCGCTGGACGACGCCCTGGAGCAGGACGGCACCTTCGACCCCCGGGAGATCGCCCGGATCGGCGCCCAGGTGATGGACGCGCTGGACGCTGCCCATCAGGCGGGCGTGCTGCACCGCGATGTGAAGCCGGGGAACGTGCTGCTGGACGGCTGGGAGCCCCGCCCAGGCCGTTCAGGCACGGGGGGAGGGCGGGTGGTGCTCACCGACTTCGGCATCGCCAGTATCGAGGCCCCGGGCGACGGCGCGACCACCCACCTCACCCGCAGCGGTGAACTGGTCGGCTCGCTCGACTACCTGCCGCCCGAGCGGGCGCAGGGCCAGGACCCCACCCCGGCCTCGGACATCTGGTCGCTGGGCATGACGCTGTACGCGGCCGTCGAGGGCGGCGGCGCACCCTTCCGCCGTACGTCGGTGTGGTCGACGCTCACCGCGATCGTCACCGAGGCGCTGCCCGAGCCCCGACGGGCCGGCCCGCTCACCCCCGTACTCCATGCCCTGATGGCCAAGAACCCGGCCGACCGGCCGTCCGCCGCCCAGGCCCGGAGCCTGCTGCAGGAGGTGGCGGAGGGCCGCGAGCCCGCGGTCGGACCGGTGCCCGGTGCGCCGCATCTGCCCACGGCGACGGATCTGCGGGCGGTGGCCCCGCCGCCGCCGGCGCCGCAGGAGCCCGGCCCGCAGGCCGAGTCCGCCGGACCGGACCGCGCCGAGGGGCCGCCGGCCAGTTGGCTGTCGGGACCGGGGGCGCAGGCCGCCCCGGTGACACAGCCCGCGCCCGCTCCCGCGCCGGTGACGCGGCCCGTACCGCAGCAGCCCGGCCCGCAGGGCCCGCCCGCCGTGCCCGGCCCCCAGACGCCGGGCTTTTCGTACCCCACCCCCGGCCCCGCCGCCGACCCGCCCGGTGTGGTGGCCGGCCCGCCCGTCGGCAGTACGGGCGCCCACCCCTTTCCGGGGAGCTCGTCCGAGCGGGACACCGAGCGGCTGCCGGCGCGCGGCCGCCGGCGGGTGGTGCTGGCCGTGGCGGCGGTGCTCGCCGTTCTCGCGGCCGGTGGCGGAGCGACCTACGCGCTGGTGGGCGGGGGGAAGGGCGAGACGGTCGCGGAGGGTGGACGGTCGTCGGCGCAGCCGCCCGGGATGCCCGGCGGTCCGGACACGCCGAGCCCGGCCACCGGCAAGGACGACGCCAAGGGCGAGGACAAGGGCAAGGACAAGAGCACGGGGAAGGGGAAGGACGGCGGGCGGAGCGCGTCGCCGTCCGCCTCGGACGGTCCTGTGGGCGGCGACGCCTCCCACAAGCCCGCGCCCGGTGGTGCGGGCGGGGGTTCGGGCGAGCAGACGGGCGGTGCGGGCGGCGGCCAGGGCGGGACCGACGGCGGCGGCTCGGGCGGTTCGGACGGCGGCGCGTCCGGGGGGTCCGGGGGCGGCGCCACCACGACCGGCGGCAGCGGCGGCGGTGACCCGACGCCGTCGACGTCGTGTGTGTCGATCGGCGGCGGCAAGACCAACTGTGACGTCTGGCGGACCGCGAACTCCTACACCGCCTCCTTCCAGCAGGTCGGCACCCTGAACATGGGCACCAACTACTTCTACTGCCAGGCGAAGCTGGGCCGCCGTGAGACGTACGGGGAGTGGACGAACGTCTGGTGGGCCAAGACCGATGACGACAGCGGCAATTCCGGGGTCTATGTGAGCGTCGTCTACCTCAAGGGCGGCGCGAACGACCAGCCCATCCCCGGACTGCCCACCTGCTGACCCCGGGCCCGCGGACCGGGTGCCGGGCGGGCCCGTGGCACCCGTCCGCCCGGCGGCCGCCCGCCCGGCTCGCCCGTCAGCAGCTGAACTTGGCGTCGCCCCAGTCGGCGTGGTCGTAGTCGATCCCGTCCCCGCCGTCGGTCACCACGAGCCGGACCGACTCGGCTCCGGCGATCTGGGCGCCGAGGGCGTGCGCGCCGTCCGCGCCGGTGGCGGTGCCGCTCGCGGCGACCCGCCGGCCGTCGGCCCACACCTCGAAGCCGGCCGAGCCGCGGTCGCCGGACTCGTCGTCGATGCCGACCCGGGCGCTGAAGGCGGAGCACCGCCCGCCGGTGTAGAAGCCGACCTCGGAGGCCGCGTGGACACCGAGGCCCTTGGGGGTGTCCGCAAAGTCCCGCCTGGCCCGCGACGCCCGGCACGGCACCTCGCGGCGTTGTCGGATCGTCCACGTAGCCCACTACGAGGACGACCCTCCGCCTTGCGATGCACCGCACCGGACGCCGCGGGCCCCGCCCTACGGGCGGACGACGGGACTTTGCGGACACCCCCTAGGCGAAGCGGGTGCCGCCGATGCCGATCGGCCGGCCGTCCCCGGCGTCGCGCTCCCCGACGCTGGTGTTCCGCTCGACCGGGCCCCAGCCGTTGGCGGCACTCAGCCAGGGGAGTTCGGCGGCGTACGCGGTGCCGGACGGCGGCGGCACCACGACATGGGCGGTGCCGGGCAGGGTGGCGGTGATCCGCTTGCCGCCCGGTGAGCGGTAGTCGGCGGTGAGCGGCAGCGGGTAGGCGCCCGGTGCGGCGCCGGCCGGTGCGGTGATCCGCCAGGTGGTGGTGAGCGTCCTGCCGCCGGGCAGCGCGCGGGCGGTCGCGGGCGAGGTGGCCTCGGCCCGCCACCCGCGCGGGGCCTTGAGGGTCACGGTGAGGTTCCTGGCGGGGGTGCCGCCGAGGTTGCGGACGGTGGAGCTCAGGCCGGCCGTGGCGCCGGCCTCGACCAGCGGTGTGCGGTCGGTGCCGGTCTCGACGGCCGGCGGGTGGTCGGCCCAGTGCTCGTCGGCCGCGATCCGGTAGACGGTGGTGCCGTGGGCCGGCACGGTCGCGGTGACGGTGCCCGTGGTGTGGGTGTCGCGGTGCTGCCACAGGTCGCGCAGGCGGTAGCCGGCGGCCTGGGGGAGGCCCGCGTCCCGGGCGGTGGTGGTGATCCGCTGCGGCTGGTCGGTCTCGTTGAACAGCGCCACCGCCCGCTCGCCGCCCGCCAGTTCCTTGACCAGTGTCCAGCGGCCGGATTCGGACTTCAGCACGGTGGCCTGCTTGCCCAGCGCGTCCTGGTCGAGCGCGATGAGGTCCTTGTTCGCCAGGATCTCGAAGGTCTCCGGGGACGCCTTGCGCAGATCGGAGCCGATCAGCAGCGGCGCGGACATCATCGACCACAGGGAGAAGTGGCTGCGGTACTCGGTGTCCGTCATCCCGCCGTTGCCGACCTCCAGCATGTCCGGGTCGTTCCAGTGCCCGGGCCCGGCGGACGGCGCCAACGGCAGATTCCGCTTGGCGATGTCCAGCATGGTCGACCAGGAGTCACTGATGTCGCCGGTGGTGCGCCACAGGTGTCCTACGTCCGACGCCCACTCCCAGGGCTTGTTCTCGCCCCATTCGCAGATGCTGTAGACGATGGGCCGGCCGGTGGCCTTCAGCGCGTCCCGCATGGTGCGGTACCGCTGCCTGGCGTCCACGCCCTGGTTATTGCAGTTGTCGTACTTGAGGTAGTCCACGCCCCAGTCGGCGAACTGCCGCGCGTCGGACGCCTCATGCCCCAGGCCGCCGGGGAATCCGGCCTCGTTGCAGGTCTTGGTACCGGCGCTGGTGTAGATGCCGAACTTCAGGCCCTTGGCGTGGACGTAGTCGGCAACCGCCTTGATGCCGTGCGGAAAGCGCTGCGGATCCGGTACGAGCCTGCCGTCCGCGTCGCGCTCGGGCAGCGCCCAGCAGTCGTCGAGATTGACGTACTGGTAGCCGGCGTCCTTGAGGCCCTTGGCGAGGAAGAGGTCGGCGATGCCCTGGACCATGTCCTCGTTGAACTCCGCGCGGCAGTGCGTGGAGTTCCAGTTGTTGAAGCCCATCGGGGGCGTCGTGGCCAGCCCGTCGGGAAGCCGGGGTGCGGGGGCGGCGCGGGAGGCGTCGGCGGGCCCCGGGCCGGCGGGTGTACGAGCCGCGGCGGGCAGGGCGCTCACCCCTGCCGCGCAGAGCAGTGCGGCGGACAGTGCTCCGACGATTCTTCGCTGTCCTCGCCGGTGGATGGTGCGGATATGAACGCGCATGGGTCGCGTCCTCCGTCTTCCCGAGAGATGTGGTGGAAGCGTGTATCTGTCACTGGCGAGTGATTACGGTAGGGCTTGTTGGAGTCTGTTGGAAGAGGGGTGCGGCGCTTCCTCCTCTGCCTGCCAAAACCTTTGACGGGCCCAGCTGTTCGGAGTGAAGGCCTCACGTGCGCGTTCGGTTCTGTTTGGTTCCATCGGCGAAGACGGGAGCATGCCCCGGTCAGCGTTCAGAGGCTCAACTGCCCACGAGGGAAGGGGCGGGACGTCGGATGTCCCGGCGGACGCTGCGGCCGTGTGGTGCGCCGCCGTCATATGCGGCCTCCCGTATGCCGACGGGGTGCGGGCACCCGCTGTGCGGGTGAGGGTTTCGGTACAGGAGGGGCTGGGGAGCGCTTGTTTGCCGGGGCGTCGCGGCGGGGGATACGAGACCGGCATCCTCCTCACGACGTATGTCTCCACTGGCGCGTCCATGGGTACGCGAAGTCTCCCTGGCCGGGCAGGTGGTCGCATGCACAACGTTCCCGGCCGCCTGTGCGGCCCGTGGTCCCGAGCGTTTCCGTGGCAGGGTGTTGCGGGCAACTCACCTGGGTCTAGGGAAGAGGGGAAACCGTGATCGTCTGGCTGAACGGCACGTTCGGTGCGGGCAAGACCACTGCGGCTCATGAACTGCTCGACCTGCTTCCCGGAAGCACGCTCTACGACCCCGAACTCCTCGGCAGCGGGCTGCGGTTGATGCTGCCGGCCAAGCGGTTCGAGGAGGTCGACGACTACCAGGACCTGCCGGCCTGGCGGCGGATGGTCGCCGACACCGCGGCCGCGCTGCTCACCGAGGTGCCGGGTCCGCTGGTGACGCCGATGACGCTGCTGCGCCAGGAGTACCGCGACGAGATCTTCGGCTCCCTCGCCGCCCGCCGGATACCCGTGCGGCATGTTCTGCTGCATGCGGAGGAAACGATCCTGCGGGCGCGGATAGCGCACCGCGAGGAGACGCCGGGCGACGACGGGGCCAACGCCTCGATCCGCCGCTGGAGCCTGGCGCACCTGGGGCCGTACGCCGAGGCGCTGCCGTGGCTCACGGATGACGCGCATGTCGTCGACACCACCCGGCTGACGCCCCGGCAGACCGCCGAGCGGGTCGCCGAGGCCGTCCGCGCCGGGGCCGGCGCCTGCGACATCGTGCAGACACCCGAACCGACCGCCGAGACGCTCGCGGCCGGCGTCCTGCTCTTCGACGACCAGGACCGGGTGCTGCTGGTCGACCCGACCTACAAGGCCGGCTGGGAGTTCCCCGGCGGCGTCGTGGAGCGCGGCGAGGCGCCGGCCCACGCCGGTGTGCGCGAGGTCGCCGAGGAACTGGGCATCGAACTGCCGCACCCGCCCCGGCTGCTGGTGCTGGACTGGGAGGCCCCCAAACCGCCCGGCTTCGGCGGCCTGCGCCTGCTCTACGACGGCGGCACCCTGACCGAGGAGCGGATCGGCAAGCTGCTGCTGCCCGGCGCCGAACTGCGCGACTGGCGCTTCGTCACCGAGGCCGAGGCCGAGCAGCTGCTGCCCCCGGTGCGCTGGAACCGCCTGCACTGGGCACTGCGCGCCCGGGAACGGGGCTGCCCGCTCCACCTGGAGGCCGGCGTCCCCGTCGGCTGACGCGCCGGCCGGGGAGGGGCGCCGCGCCCGGAGGGAGTCCGGCCGCGGCGCCCGATCGGCTTCTCGCACCCCTCAGGAGCCGCCCGCAGGCGTCTGCTGAACGGGACGTCAGGCCCGGCTGTCCGCGTACCGCTGCAGGAACAGCGCCTCCGCCAGCGAGAGCCGCTCCAGCTCCTCGGGCGAGACGCTCTCGTTGACCGCGTGGATCTGCGCCTCGGGCTCGCTCAGGCCGATCAGCAGGATCTCCGCGTCCGGGTAGAGCCCGGCCAGGGTGTTGCACAGCGGGATCGAGCCGCCCATACCGGACGTCTGCATCTCCTGGCCGTCGTAGGCCTCCCGCAGCGCCGCCGCCATCGACGCATACGCCGGGCTGGCAGTGTCCGCGCGGAACGGCTGCCCCTGCCCGATCTGCTCGACCGCGACCCGCGCGCCCCACGGCGCGGCGCCCTCCAGATGCGCGGCCAGCAGCTTCGTCGCCGCCGCGGCGTCCGTGCCCGGCGGCACCCGCAGACTCACCAGCGCCCGGGCGCCCGCATGGACGGACGGGGTGGCGCCGACGACCGGCGGGCAGTCGATGCCCAGCACCGTGACGGCTGGCCGGGCCCAGATCCGGTCCGCGACCGTGCCGCTCCCGATCAGCTCGACGCCGTCCAGCACCCTGGCGTCCTTGCGGAAGTCCTCCTCCGGATACTGCAGCCCCTCCCAGGCGGCGTCCGAGGCCAGCCCCCGCACCGTCGTCGAGCCGTCCTCCGCGCGCAGCGAGTCCAGGATCCGGATCAGCGCCGCCAGGGCGTCGGGGGCCGCGCCGCCGAACTGGCCGGAGTGCAGATTGCCCTCCAGGGTGTCGACCTGGACGCGTACGAGCGTCATCCCGCGCAGCGTCGCGGTCACCGTCGGCAGTCCGACCCGGAAGTTGCCGGCGTCACCGATGACGATGGCGTCGGCGGCCAGCAGCTCCGGGTGCGCCTCGGCGTACCGCTCCAGGCCGCCGGTGCCCTGCTCCTCCGAACCCTCCACGATCACCTTGACGTTGACCGGGACGCCGCCGTGCTCCTTCAGCGCGCGCAGCGCCGTCAGATGCATGACCAGGCCGCCCTTGCAGTCCGCCGCGCCGCGCCCGTACCAGCGGCCGTCGCGCTCGGTCAGCTCGAACGGCGGGGAGAGCCAGGCGGCCTCGTCCAGCGGCGGCTGCACGTCGTAGTGCGCGTACAGCAGCACCGTCGGGGCGCCGGCCGGGCCGGGCAGGAAGCCGTACACGGAACGGGTGCCGTCCGGGGTGTCCAGCAGCGCCACGTCCCGGAACCCGTCCGCCCGCAGCGCGCCGGCGACCCAGTCGGCGGCCGCCTCGCACTCGCTCGGGGGGAACTGGTCCGGATCGGCGACCGACTTGAAGGCCACCAGCTCGGCCAGCTCGGTCCTGGCGCGGGGCTGCAGTGCGGCGACGGTCTGCGCGAGCGGGCTGTCAGACATGGAACGCTCCTTGTGGGCGCGGCGTTGTCGGTACGGGCCGTCCGGGCCTCGTGAGCCGGACGGGCCGGAGGTACGGGCATGGGTGCCACCGATCTTCCCACAGGGCCTTCGCGCGAGAGCGGCCCGTAGGATGCGGGCGGTACGCGCAGCCAGGCATCGAACGGGAGCAGAAGCACAGGTGAGCAGCGAGCGGGCAGCGGAGGACAACCAGCAGGTGTGGGACGTCGTGGTGGTGGGCGCGGGGCCGGCGGGCGCCTCGGCCGCGCATGCCGCGGCCTGTACGGGACGCCGGGTGCTGCTCCTGGAGAAGGCACCACTGCCCCGCTACAAGACCTGCGGCGGCGGCATCATCGGCCCCTCGCGGGACTCCCTCCCGCCCGGCTTCGAACTGCCGCTGCGCGACCGGGTGCATGCGGTGACGTTCTCGCTGAACGGGAAGCTCACCCGCACCCGCCGCTCCAAGAACATGCTGTTCGGCCTGATCAACCGCCCCGAGTTCGACGCCCGGCTGGTGGAGTCGGCCAAGGACGCGGGCGCGACGGTCCGTACCGGCGTCACGGTCTCGCGGGTCGAGCAGCACGGAGCCGAGGTGCCGGACCGGCGCACCGTCGCGGTGGTGCTGGGCGACGGCGAGGTGGTGCTGGCGCGGGCGGTGGTCGGCGCGGACGGCAGCGCGGGCCGGATAGGGGCCCACGTCGGGGTCAAGCTCGACCAGGTCGACCTGGGGCTGGAGGCGGAGATCCCGGTGCCCGAGCCGGTCGCCGAGGACTGGGCGGGCCGGGTGCTCATCGACTGGGGCCCGATCCCCGGCAGCTACGGCTGGGTCTTCCCCAAGGGCGACACCCTCACCGTCGGCGTCATCTCCGCCCGCGGCGAGGGCGCGGCGACCAAGCGCTATCTGGACGACTTCATCGGCCGGCTGGGCCTGGCAGGCTTCGAACCGAGCATCTCGTCCGGGCATCTGACGCGCTGCCGCGCCGATGACTCGCCGCTGTCCCGCGGCCGGGTGCTGGTGTGCGGCGACGCGGCCGGGCTGCTGGAGCCGTGGACGCGGGAGGGCATCTCCTTCGCGCTGCGGTCCGGCCGGCTCGCGGGGGAGTGGGCGGTGCGCGTCTCCGAGGCGCATGACGCGGTCGACGCCCGCCGCCAGGCCCTCAACTACGCCTTCGCGATCAAGGCGGGACTCGGTGTGGAGATGGGCGTGGGCCGGCGGCTGCTCACGGTCTTCTCCCGCCGCCCCGGTCTGGTGCACGCCGCGGTCACGAGCTTCCGGCCGGCCTGGCACGCCTTCGCGAAGATCACCCGTGGCACGACCACGCTCGCCGAGATCGTGCGCACCCACTCGGTGGCGCGACGGGCGCTGGAGTCCCTGGACCGGCGGTGAGGTCCGGGCGGTGCGGTGACCGGTGGCCAGGCGGTCGGCCTCGGCTCCCGTACCCCCGTACTCCCGCGGGAGTACGCCGGAGCACCGCGCCCGGCTGACGCCGCCGCGTCCCGTCAGGCCCTAGCGTGACGGCATGGAGAACACACGGCCGCCGTGGGCGCGGCGCTGCCTCGGCCCGGTGTGGGAGCGGTGGCTGTCGGTCCCGTCCGACACCCCGCGCGGCCGGTGGGCCGCCCGGCTGCCCTGGCTCTCGACGCTCGCGGTGACGGTCGTCGTCATGGTGGGCTCGGGCTTCGCCGGGCGCGGCCAGCCGGACCGCGTCGCGCTGGACCCCTTCGGTCGCGCCCTCCTGGCCGTCGGCGCGGCCCAGCTGCTCTTCCGGCACCGCTACCCGCGCACCGTCGCGCTCGGCACTGCCGCGACCAGCGCCGCCTACCTCGCGGCCGGCTATCCCTACGGACCGGTCTTCCTCCCCCTCGCCCTCGGCGCCTTCGCGGCGATCGTCGCCGGACACCGCAAGGTCGCCTGGTGCGCACTGGGCGGGGTGTGGGCCACCCATCTCCTGGTCGCGCACTGGCTCTACCGCGTGCTGCCGCCCCCGCACGACGGGCCCGCCCCCTGGGGCCAGGAGCTGTTCGTGACCGCCTGGGCGGTGGCGGTGGTGGCGCTCTCCGAGCTCGTGCGGGTGCGCCGCGAGCAGATCGCCGAGGCGCGCGCCGAGCGGGCCGCGGCGGAACGCCGCCGGGCCGACGAGGAGCGGCTGCGGATCGCCCGCGAGCTGCACGACGTCCTCGCGCACAGCATCTCCGTCATCAACGTCCAGGCGGGCGTGGGGCTGGCGCTGCTGGACAGCGACCCGGAGCAGGCGCGCACGGCGCTGACCACCATCAAGGCCGCGAGCAAGGAGGCGCTCGGCGAGGTCCGCCAGGTCCTCGACGCCCTGCGCACCCCGGGCGACGCCCCGCGTGCCCCCGCCCCGGGCCTGGACCGGCTGCCCGAACTCACCGCACAGGCCGAGAGCGCCGGCCTGACCGTGCACCTCACCACCGAGGGCACCCCCGCCGTCCTCACGCCGGGCACCGACCTCGCCGCCTTCCGCATCGTCCAGGAAGCCCTCACCAACACCGTGCGCCACTCCGGTTCCCGCACCGCGCGGGTGCTGCTCCACCACGCTCCCGGAGCACTGGAGATCCAGGTCGACGACGACGGCCCGGCCACCGCCGGCCCGCACCCGGCCGGCGGCGGCAACGGCCTGGTCGGGATGCGGGAGCGGGCCGCGGCGCTGGGCGGCACCGTCGAGGCGGGCCCGCGCCCGGACGGCGGCTTCCGCGTCCTCGCCCGCATCCCGCTGGAGAAGGGGCAGGCGACGGGCAAGGGCCGAGCCCCGGCCACGGATACGGTGAACCGGACCGCCGCCACCGAGGAGGAGTCGTGATCCGGGTACTGCTCGCCGACGACCAACTGCTGGTACGGGCCGGTTTCAAGGTGCTGCTGGACGCGCAGCCGGACATCGAGGTGGTCGCCGAGGCCGGGGACGGGCGGCAGGCGGTCGAAGCGGCGCGCGCGCACCGCCCGGACGTCGCGTTGATGGACATCCGGATGCCGGTGCTGGACGGCCTGGTCGCCACCCGCCGGATCACCGAGGACCCGCAACTGGCCGACGTGAAGGTCGTCATGCTGACCACCTTCGAGCTGGACGAGTACGTCTTCGAGGCGATCCGCTCCGGGGCCTCCGGCTTCCTGGTCAAGGACACCGAGCCGGAAGAGCTCGTACGGGCCGTGCGGGCGGTCGTCGCCGGCGACGCGCTGCTCTCGCCCGGCGTCACCCGCCGTCTGATCGCCGAGTTCGCGGCCCGCTCCAAGGAACCCGCCGCGGCCGGCGCGCTGTCCGGACTCACCGACCGGGAGCGGGAGGTGATGGCCCTGGTCGGCATCGGTCTGACCAACGAGGAGATCGCCCGCCGTCTGGTCGTCAGCCCGCTCACCGCGAAGACGCACGTCAGCCGCGCCATGATCAAACTGGGCGCCCGCGACCGCGCCCAACTCGTCGTCCTGGCCTACGAGTCGGGGTTGGTCCGACCGGGCTGGCTTGGCTGACCCCACCCGACGTCCCCGACGTCGGGGCGGCCGCCCGACCGCCCCGACCGGCGCCGCGGCGTCCGCACCACCTGGAGGGTGAGGAGCGCCCCGGCCTCAGATCCCCCCGCGCTCCCGCCAGAGCTCGACCAGGGCCTTGTCGCCGGTGATCGTCAGGGCGTCCCAGGGGAGGCGGTTCCACAGGGTCAGGTACAGCTCCTCGGCCGGGCCCTCGATGGTGCAGTCGGCGGGCTTCGCGGGCTCGGGGCCGTCCGCGCCGGCGTCGGCCGGGGTACGCACCACGCGCGGGGTCGCCTCGGAGAGGTGGACGGTCCAGTCGGCGCCGGGGGCGTCGCTGCCGCGCACCCGCAGCGTCCGCGGCAGGTCCGTACGGAGCCGGCTGCGGTCGAGGGAGTGGATGCCCGTCAGGAGTTCGTCGACGCCGTCGGCGGCGAAGGCGGCGGGGAGGGGGGTCAGGGCGGCGCCGATCGCCTGCTGGGCGTCGACGCGGTGCACCGATGTTTCGTGCGCCTGGCGGCGTGCCCAGAACGCGAGCGGCGACGACGCGGGCCACATCGACCAGGCCGCCAGGTCCTGCGGGGCGTTGTGCAGCGCGAGGACGAGGTGGTGGTGGCCCTCGCGCAGCCAGCCCACCAGTTCGTCGTCGGCCAGGTCCGGCGCCTCGGCGGGACGGCTGGGCTGCTGCGCTCCCTGCGCCACGATCCCTGTCGCCCAGCGGTGGACCCGCCCGACGTGGCGGACCAGATCCCGCATCCGCCAGTCGGGACACGCCGGGATCGAGGCCTCCGGCCCCGCCTCCTCGGCGGCGTCGGCGAGCAGGCCCCCGTCCAGTCGGAGCGTTTCGACGAACTCAGTGATCTCCATGCCCCTGAGTGTGCCAGCCGCCACTGACAGCCGACCTCCGCGGGGCGGGGCCGTCCCGTCCAGGCGCCCGGGTCTCAGTGGCGAGCGGTGCGGTGCGCGCCGCGGGTCGCATACGCGATCGCGGCCGCGACCGCGGCGAGCAGGGCGAGTGTGGTCAGCGCGACGGGCAGGGTGAACGCCTCGGCGAGGAACCCGATGGCGGGCGGGCCGAGCAGCATCCCGCCGTAGCCGACCGTGGACGCCACGGCGACGCCGTCCGCCCCGCCCGCCTCGCCGGCCCGGGCGATGGCGATCGGGAAGATGTTGGCGAGCCCGAGACCCGCGACGGCGAAGCCGAGGCACGCCGACCAGGCGGTGGGGGCGAGCGCGCCGAGCAGCATGCCCGCGGTCGCCGTCGTCCCGCCCGCGATCAGCGACCGGGCCGCACCGAAGCGCTGCACCATCGCGGTCCCGGACAGCCGTCCGACGGTCATGGCCAGCGCGAACACCGCGTATCCGGCGGCGGCCACACCTGGACCGGCGGCCAGATCCTGCGAGAGGTGCAGCGCGCCCCAGTCGGCCATCGCCCCCTCGCCGTACGCGGTGCACAGGGCGATCAGACCGAAGACGAGGACCAGGCGGCCCGGACCGCGCCCCCGGTCCGCGCGGGTGGCCCCGGCGCGGTCCTCCGCTGCCGCCGGCATCCGCTCGGGCACGACGGGGGCGGGGTGCCGGTGCAGCGAGCGCCCCGCAACGGCGGTCGCCAGCAGGCCGATCGCGGCGAGCAGCGACAGATGGACGAGGGGGGAGAGGTGGCCCGCGAGCAGCCCGCCGAGCCCGGCGCCCAGCATGCCGCCGAGGCTGAAGGCGGCGTGGAAGCTCGGCATCACCGGGCGCCGTAGGGCGGCGATGAGGTCGACGGCGGCGCTGTTCATCGCGACGTTGAGGGAGCCGTACGCGGCGCCGAAGACCAGCAGGACCAGCCCCAGGGCGGTCGCCGAGTGGGTGAGCGGCGGCAGCACGATGCTCAGCGCGAGGGCGGCCGCGGAGGCGGTCGTCACGGCGTGGCTGCCGAAGCGCCGGCACAGCCGTCCGGTGAGCAGCATGAAGGCGACCGCACCCGCCGACACGCCGAGCAGCGCGAGGCCGAGTGCGCCCGCGCCGGCTCCGGTCTGGGCCTTGATGGCCGGGATGCGGACGACCCATCCGGCGAAGAGGAAGCCGTCCATGGCGAAGAACGCGGTGAGGGCGATGCGCAGGCGGGTCAGGTCGGGGAGGTCGGAGAGGTGGGGGAGGTGGAGGGGGTGTCGGCGGGGGTGGTGGGATCGGCGTGATCGGGGGTGTCGATCGGTCGCTGGGGAGCTGTGGTCCCGGGTGAGGACCCTCCGTATTTTGTTTAGCGTCGGCACAAAGTCAGAATAGGGGTGTGACCCAGACTCGGACAACCAGGTTGGAGCGGGGCCGTGGCGCCCTCGGACCCGCACTGGAGCTCGTACACACCGGACGCGCGCCCACGCGCGCCGTCCTGACCACCGAACTCGGCGTGACCCGCGCGACCGCGGGCGCGGTGGCCGCCGAGCTCGAAGCCCTCGGCCTGATCACCGTCGACTCCCGGCCGACCGCCTCGGCCGGCTCCCAAGGGCGCCCCTCCCACCGGCTCTTCGTGAACGAGAACGGCCCCGTCGTACTCGCCGCGCAGATCCACGCCGACGGGTTCCGGGTCGCGCTGGTCGGCCTGGGGGGCCGCATCGTGGCGACCTCGGCCGGCTGCGGCACCATCCCCGCCGATCCCGCCCATGTCCTCGCCGACGTCGTCGCGGCCGGCGCGGACCTGCTGCGCGAGACCGGCCGGCGCTGCCTGGGAGCCGGCCTCGCGGTGCCCTCCGCGGTCGCGGAACCGGACGGCGAGGCGCTCAACCCGCTGCACCTCGCCTGGCCTTCCGGCGCCCCCGTCCGCGAACTCTTCCTGCGCTCGCTCACTGAGGCCGGCATCCCGGGCGTGACCGAGACGATCGGTTTCACCGGCAACGACGTCAACCTCATGGCACTGGCCGAACACCGCCACGGTGCCGGCCGGGGCGCCCGCGACCTGCTCTGCGTGGCCTCCGGGCACCGCGGCGTCGGCGGCGCGCTGGTGCTCGACGGCCGGCTGCACAGCGGGAGTTCGGGCCTGGCGCTGGAGGTCGGCCATCTGACCGTCCACCCCGAGGGAGCGCCCTGCCACTGCGGCAGCCGCGGCTGCCTGGACGTCGAGGCGGATCCGCTCGCCTTCCTCGTCGCGGCCGGCCGCGAACCGGGACCGGAGGTCTCGCTGCTCCAGCAGGCCGCCGAGCTGCTCAGGGACGCGTACACCGACCCGGGCGTACGGGCCGCGGCCGACCTCCTGATCGACCGCCTCGGGCTCGGCATCGCCGGGCTCGTCAACATCCTCAACCCCGACCGCGTCATCCTCGGCGGGCTGCACCGCGCCCTGCTGGAGGCCGACCCGGAGCGGCTGCGTGCGGTGGTCGCCGACCGCAGCCTGTGGGGGCGCAGCGGCGGGATTCCGATCCTGCCGTGCAGCCTCGACCACAACAGCCTGGTGGGCGCGGCGGAGCTGGCCTGGCAGCCGGTGCTGGACGATCCGCTGGCCGTGGTCGAGCGGTAGCCCGTCGGGCACGTCCGGGGCGGTGGCCCGCCCGTCGTGGTCGCCCGGAGGTCCGTCAGCCGCCACCGCCCGTCCGTGCCCACGTAGCGGCGAAGGCCCGCGCCGGGTTGGTGGTCAGCCACCGCGTCACCAGGTCCTTGCCCAGGGTCAGTTCGAGCCGCTCCCGGTGGCGGCGCAGCAGATGTGGCATACCCGGGCCGCCGTCGACCGACCTGGCGCCGGCCGTCGTGGTGTCGCCGCCGAGCAGGATCCGGTCCCCGAAGCCCGCGTCGGCGAGTGCGGCCAGTGCCTCCGGCAGCCGCCAGTCGGTCGCGTGGTGCGTGCGCGAGGGGCCGTCGAAGGCCAGGTACGCCCCTGCCTCGGCGGCGGCCCGGTGGACCACGGGGTCCGGTGCGCGGTTGAGATGGCCGAGGATCACCCGGTCCGGCGGGACCGCCAACTCCCCGCAGAGCAGCTCCAGCACGTCCGGTGCGCCGGTGCCCAGCTCCAGATGGACACCGATGGCCGCGCCGGTCGCGTGCTGGGCCTCGGCGGCCGCGGCCATGGTGTACCGGGTGTGCCGGTCCAGGCCGTGGAAGCCGCCGGCCACCTTGATCATCCCGGCCCGCGGGCCGCCCTCGCCGATCCCTTCGGTCAGCTCGGCGACGAACAGCCCGGCCAGATCCGGACGGATCCGGTCCAGCAGCTCGGGGGTGTAGTGCGCCGCCTGGTGCAGCCCGGTGGCGGCGACGATCCGCACTCCCGACTCCCTCGCCAGACGCGGGAGTTCGGCCGCGCCCCGGCCCATGCCGTACGGCGTCCACTGGATCACCGCCGCCCCGCCGGCCGCGCGGAAGGCGCTCAGCTCGGCCGCCGCGGCCGCCGCGTCGGCCAGTTCCTGGCCGGGGAGCAGGGGGCTGCGCAGGAAGAGATGGTCGTGTGCGTCGCAGACGCCGAGGTCGGCGGGCGCGATGTCGCCGAGGACGGTGCGGACGGCGGGAGCGGGGTGAGCGGAGGGGAAGGCGGGGCCGGCGGGGGCCGCGGGGTGCGAGGTCACCACTGCGGCCCCGCCCCCAGCCGGCCGGTGCCCGGAGCGGACAGATGCAGCACCTCGTAGCGGTCGCCCGCGGCCCGGGGGGCGGCGTCCGCCCAGAGGGTGAAGTGGACCAGCTCCCAGCGGCGCGGGTCGAGAGCCAGCGCGGTGGTGTGCACCGCCTCCATCGTGGCCAGCTCCTCGTGCGCGGCCACCGCCCGGTCGGTGACGGCGGCCACGTCGGCATGCTCGTCGAGCGACTCCGTCCGGCGGGTGAAGGCGCGCGGGGTCGTCCCGGCGGCCGGGCCCGGCCGGTGGAACAGCCCCTGCCAGTGCTGGACCGCCGGCCGCCCGAAGTCGCGGACCACACCGCGGAATCCGTCGCCGAGGAGGAAGCGGTTCATGGCCTGCGGATCGGCCCAGAGGTAGAACGGCGCGTACTGGTTGACGGGCGAGCCGTCGACGCCGCGCTCGCGGACTCCGTACGCCTTGAGGCCGAGCCCCTCGAAGCCGTCGAGGAGGTGGCCCTTTGACTTCACCCGGTTCCGGATGATCCGCATGTCGTAGTCGGCGGGCAGGGTGATCGCGTACTGCATGGCGTGCATGAGGAGGCTCCGTACGGGTGCGGGGTGGGGAGGAGAGGGCGAGGCCGGTGGTCCGGTCGCCGTCGGTGGTGTGCCGGGGGCCGCGGTCGCGGTCGCGGTTGCGCGGCGGGCCGTCACCCGCCCGGGTACTCCCGCTCGCCGACCCGCTCCGCCCACTCGGTGGTGGTGCCGTCGTCGGCGGCCTCGACGGTCGCCAGGTGCGTCATGAAGGTGTCCGGCGCCGCGCCGTGCCAATGCCGTTCGCCCGGCGCGATCCAGACGGTGTCCCCGGCGCGGATCGGCTCGACGGGGCCGCCCGCGCGCTGCACCAGACCGGCGCCCTCGGTGACGTGCAGGACCTGGCCGTGCGGGTGGGTGTGCCAGGCGGTGTGCGCGCCGGGCGCGAAGTGCACGCTGAACATGCGCAGGCGGGAGGGCGCGGGCGGGGCGGCGATCTCATCGAGCCAGACGGTCCCGGTGAACTGCGCGGCGGGCCCCGGCCTGCTGGCGGGCCGCTCTCGGGTGATCTCCATGGCGGGTGCACTCCTTCACGGGTGACGGGTGACGGGTGACGGGTTACCGGTTGCTGGTTGGTTGCTGTGGTTCGTGACGGGCCATCGGTTTACGGGCTGTCGGGCCGGTGGGCCGGGGGAGAGGGGCGGACGACCTGTGTGGCGAGCAGCGCCAGCACGCCCTCCACGGCCGCGTCGAACGGCGCCGTGTCATCCGCCGCGCGGGCCAGCACATAGCCGCCCTGGACCACGGCCGCGACGGTGGCGGCGGTGGCCACCGGATCCAGGCCCGCGGCCAGCTCGCCGCGCCGCTGCCCGTCGGCGAGGACCTCGGCGAGCCGGCCCCGGAGCCAGTCGAACATCTCGTCCAGCGGCGCCCGCAGCTCGGGGCTCAGCACCACATCGCGGTCCTGCGTCATCCGGCCGATCGGGCAGCCGCGCAGCACCTGGCGCTCGCGCAGCAGATACGCCCCGACCCGCTCGTACGCCGTACCCGGGGCGGACAGGCACTCCTGGGCCGTCTCCTTCATGCCCTCCGCGGTGCGCCGGATCGCCGCCAGCGCGAGGTCGGACTTGCCGGAGAAGTGGTGGTACATGCTGCCCTGGCCCACGCCCGCGCGCTCCAGGATCGCTTTGGGGCTGGTGCCGACGTACCCCCGCTCCCAGAGGAGTTCCTGAGTGCTTCGCACCAGCCGCTCCTGAGTGCTGAGCCGCTCCTGAGAGCCGGGACGTTCCTGAGTGCTCATACGGGCACTGTACATACTAGTAGTTACAGAGATCAACAAGGATCCGAAGAGGCCCGGGACGGCTGCTTACTGCCACGCCTCGGACGGCCGCCTACCGCCCCGCGTGCTCCCCGCGTACTCCTCGCACTCCCGACGCCCCAAGGGGGGCGCGGCCTGACCGTCCCCGGTCGCGCCGGGCACCCCCTGCGGCCGGGGAGCGCGTCAGCCGACCCGCGCTCCCCGTGTCCGGGAACGGGTGTCGGCCGTCGTCCGCACGTCGTCCCCCAGCGACAGCGGCTCCCAGTGCGCGTGGTCCGCGCGCATCTCCTCCGGGGTGGCGGGCAGGGCCGGAAGGGTGAACCACACGACCTTGCCGCTGCCGTCCGGGCGCATTCCCCAGCTCTCGCTGAGCGCCGCGATCAGCGCCAGACCGCGTCCGCAGGTCTCCCAGCTGCCGGCGGTGCGGAGGTGGGGCAGCCGGGGGTCCTCGTCGTGCACCGAGACCGTCAACCGGTCCAGGAGTAGGCGCAGTTCGACGGTGCACTGTTTGCTGGGGCGGGCGTGCCGGTGGACATTGGCCAGGAGTTCGGTCACGCCGAGCGCGGCGGGGTCGACCAGGTCGTCGAGACGCCAGTGCCGCAGCTGTGCGGAGACGATGGTGCGCACCTGGCCGATGTGAGCCGGAACGGCTTGGAGCTCCACCGTGCAGTGCCTGCTGGGCTGCCTGATCACGACCGCGACTCCCTGATGAGGTCGGGCGCCCCTCGTGCCTGGCAGGGGCGAAGACCGGATCCAACGATGCCCGCTGCACCACAACGTCACCGCTGGTGAACCCTCAGTGATACGAGTTCCAGGGTCGGCCAGGCGGTGCGCTCCCGCAACCGCACCGCCTCGGCCCGGTCGGGCGCTCAGGGGCGTGGCGGACGCGCCGCCTCCAGGGCCTTGAAGAAGAGCTCCGGGGCGCCGAGCGTGAGCGAATAACGGTGCCCGTTGAGTGTGGCGAGCGCCCGGTCCCGCGCCGCGAACAGCGGCTTGTGGGCCTGTACGGCCTGCAGCGGGGCGCTGTCTATCTCCGTGCCGTAGCTGGTCAGCAGCGCCAGCCGGCCGTCTCTGATGACGACCTGGCCGGCCCGGGTCAGCGACCGCAGCCACCGCTCGATCCGTACGCCGGTCGCGTTGAACTCCGGCTCCGCCATCGCCGGCACCTCCTCGTGAGACGGGCAGGTGCCCTCCACCGCCCCTTGTGGGAAGTTTGCCGCGACCTCGCCCGGTGCACCAGTGCCCCTGGTGCCCGGCGGGTGCAACAGCCCTTTCCCAGGGCGTCCTTGGGGTATCCCAAAGTGATGTTTATGCAGGTGAGAAGCGTGCGGAGGGTGGCTATAGTCGGAATCGGCCCGGCGTAGTGCGCGGGCTTGGAACCCCTCTTGAGGAGCGCGCCGGTGAGCACCGCACAGCAGCCGCAGAGCCGGCCCGACCACGAGTCCGCGGCCGGGGCCCCGATGCCGACCGTCGATGTCGACCGCTCGGATCCGGACTACCGAAGCTGGCTCAAAGAAGCCGTCCGCAAGGTGCAGGCGGACGCCAACCGCACCGCCGACACCCACCTCCTGCGCTTCCCGCTGCCCGAGAAGTGGGGCATCGACCTCTACCTCAAGGACGAGTCGACGCACCCCACCGGCAGCCTCAAGCACCGGCTGGCCCGCTCGCTGTTCCTCTACGGGCTGTGCAACGGCTGGATCCGCCCGGGAAAGCCCGTCATCGAGTCCTCCAGCGGCTCCACGGCGGTGTCCGAGGCCTACTTCGCCTCGCTGATCGGGGTGCCGTTCATCGCCGTGATGCCGGCCACCACCAGTCGGGAGAAGACCCGGCTGATCGAGTTCCACGGCGGCAGCTGCCATCTGGTCCAGGACCCGCGGACCGTCTACGAGGTCTCCGCCCGGCTCGCCGCCGAGTCCGGTGGCCACTACATGGACCAGTTCACCTACGCCGAACGGGCCACGGACTGGCGCGGCAACAACAACATCGCCGAGTCGATCTACCAGCAGCTGCGCCTGGAGCGCTACCCCGAACCGGCCTGGATCGTGGCCACCGCGGGCACCGGCGGCACCTCCGCGACCATCGCCCGCTACGTCCACTACATGCAGTACGACACCCGCGTCTGCGTCCCCGACCCGGAGAACTCCTGTTTCTTCGACGGCTGGCTCACCGGCGACGCGGAGACCGACTGCGCCACCGCCTCCCGCATCGAGGGCATCGGGCGGCCCCGCATGGAACCGAGCTTCGTCCCCGGCGCCATAGACCGGATGATGAAGGTTCCCGACGCCGCCAGCGTCGCCGCGGTACGCGCCCTGGAGGCGGCGATCGGCCGCAAGGCGGGCGGCTCGACCGGTACGGGCCTGTGGAGCGCGTTGAAGATCGTCGCGGAGATGGTCGCCGAGGGCCGTACGGGATCGGTGGTCACGCTGCTGTGCGACCCCGGCGACCGCTACCTCGACAAGTACTACTCGGACGACTGGCTGGCCTCCCAGGGGCTGGACATCACGCCGTACGCGCGCACCATCGAGGAGTTCCTGGCCACGGGGTCCTGGCCCTCCTGAGGCCCGTCGCCCCGGTGCCGGCCGCCCGGGCCCGGCTCAGGTTCCGGTGAGGCGGCGGTCCAGGGCCCGGGCCGACTCCCGCAGGGCGCGGCCCAGGCCGGGCCTGGCCAGTGTCACCGCCCAGCGGAACGGCGCCGGGCCGTCGGCCGCGAAGGTCCACCGCAGGCGGGTGCCGGCGCCCGCGGGCGTCAGTCGCCAGTCCTCCAACAGGGCCCGCAGACCCGGGGCGTTGGTGGTGTCGACCCGGTAGGCGTAGTGCTCGTCCGGCTCGGCCGCCAGGACCGTCTCGACGAAGCGGGTGCCGCCGGTCAGCCGCACCTGTCGACCCCGGCCGTCATGCGTGGGCACCGCGCGCGCCACGCCCGTGAACCAGCGCGACCAGCCCGCCACGTCGTCCGCCAGCGCCGCGTACACCGCCTTCGGTGGCGCGGCGACCTCCGCGGCGAAGACCAGCCGGAGCGGGGCGGACTCGACGAAGTCGAGCTCGACGGGGCGGAGTCGGCGTGCCATGGGACGAGCACCCCCTACGGGACGGTCGGTGGCCGGGGGCGGCGTGTCCCCGGCGCCGCACACCATAGCTGGCGACCCGTCAGAAGTCTGCGGCCGGGCGCCGACGAGTCCGCCGGCGGGCCGCACGGGGGGAGAGCCGCCCCGCGCCGGCCGCCGTCAGACCTCCGCTTTCCCCGTCAGACCTCCGTGTCCGCCGGCTGCTCGCCCGCCACCACCAGCTCCGGCGGCAGCTCCGCGAACTCCGCGCGCGCCCCGGCGGACAGCCCGGAGTCCGTCACCAGCACATCGACGTCGTCCAGCGTCGCGAACGAACTCAGCCCGACCGTGCCCCACTTGGTGTGGTCGGCGACCACCACCACCCGCCGCGCCGAGCGGACGAAATGCCGATTGGTCTCCGCCTCCGCCAGATTCGGTGTCGACAGCCCCGCCTCCACCGATATGCCGTGCACCCCGAGGAACAGCACATCGAAGTGCAGCGTCCGGATCGCGGCGTCCGCCACCGGCCCCACCAGCGTGTCCGACGGCGTCCGCACCCCGCCCGTCAGCACCACCGTCGCCGCCCCCGCGCGCGGCCCCGTGCCGCCGCTGGCCGCCGCCCGCTGCGCGGTGTAGAACACATCGGCCACCCGCACCGAATTCGTCACCACCGTCAGATCCGGTACGTCCAGCAGCTGCTGCGCCAGCGCGAACGCGGTCGTGCCGCCCGCCAGCGCGATCGAGCTGCCCGGCGCCGCCATCTCGGCCGCGGCCTTGGCGATGTCCTCCTTGGCGCTCAGCTCCAGCCCCGACTTCGCCTCGAAACCGGGCTCATGGGCGCTCGGCTCGCTGACCGGCACCGCACCGCCGTGCACCTTCTCCACCATGCCCTGCCGCGCGAGCACGTCCAGATCGCGGCGGACGGTCATGTCCGAGACGCTCAGCTTGCGGGTCAGCTCGTTGACCCGCACCCCGCCGCGCCGCCTGACCTCGTCGAGAATCAGGGCACGCCGCTGCTCCGCAAGGAGGTTCTGGCTGTCGCTCACCCCGGCCCGTCCCTTCCGCCCGGCTCGCCACGTCGGGTCGTACGCGCTGGCTCCCGCCCGCGATCACTGGTTCCCTCATCCTCGCACGAGCCACCGACAGTGCCCCCGCGCCCGCCGCGAACTCACCGCGCGGCGCCCCGGTATCCAGAACCGGTGGATGCGCTGCTGCCGGCGGGGGACAATCCTTGGGGCACCGCACCGCACGGTGCCACATGGACAACGGGGGACAGCCAGTGGAGACCGCGGAACCGACACCGCATGCCCGCCCAACGGATCCGGCCGCGACCGGAGCCGGCCCACCGGCCGACGCACCGCAGCTCTCACTGGAGCTGCTGGTGCACGGCGTCGGCGGCACCACCGCGCAGGAGATGCTCGGCGACCCACGGGTGCAGCTGATCACGGGGGACGACACCGCCGCCTGCTACCGCCGTACGGAGGACGCCGACGCCGAGCGGCGACCCGAGGACTACCACGACGAGCCGGTCCGCGAGGCCTACTGCTGGTCCAATCTCACCTCCGGCAACGGCGCCCGCGCCCTGTGGCTGATCCTGGTGCCCTTCATGGTCGCCAACCTCGCCCACTGGATGCGCCCGGCCGCCCCACCCGACCACCGGGCACAGCGGATCTACGACCTCCTGGTGCGCCTCCTCGCGCTCACCCTCACCGTCCTGCTCGCCGCCGCGGCCTGTGAGGTCGCCCTCGACCTCACGGCCTGGCAGTGCGCCGGCACCACCGTCTGCGTCACCGGCAAGTCCTGGCTGGGCTTCCTCAGCCCCGACAACCACGGCTGGTGGAGCGCCCCCGGCCGCCGTCTCGCGCTCGCCTCCACGGTGCCGCTGCTCGTCATCGGCTTCCTGTGGTGGCTCTCGCACCGCACCTGGAGCGCCTACGAGTCCGCCTCGCCGCCACCCCGCCGGCCCGGCAGCTCCCGCTACACCCCGCACACCGAACGCACCGCGCTGAGCCTGGAGGGCTTCTGGTACGGCCGCCGGCTGGTCGCCCGGCTGCGCGCCGCGCACACCACGGCCGGCGTGCTGACCATCGCCGCGGTGCTGCTCGGCGCCGGCGCCAAGGCGGACGCACGGGCCGGCGGTGGGACGGCCCTCGCGGTCACCGGCCGGGCGCTGACCGCCGTGGTCATCCTGCTCGCCGCGGTCACCCTCGTCGTCGTGTGGCGGACCGCCCGCAGCGAGGCCGCGCCGGACGACGAATCCGACCGCCTGGTCGTACGGGCCCTGCCGTACGTCGCGCTCGCCGTGCTGGCGCTGATCGCCGTGCACACCGGCTGGGCGCGCCCCGGAGCCCGCAGCCACGGCCCGCTGCCCGGCGCCGCCGCGTTCGGCGGGATCGCGGTCTTCCAGGGCCTGCTGGTCCTGGCGCTGGCGGTGACCGCCTGGGTGCTGCAGCGCGCCGCCCGCGACGACGCCCGCACCGCCCTGCGCGGCATGGGCGGGCCCGCCGTCGCCCTGCTGGCCTGCGCGGTCGCCGGTGTGCTGTCCGGGGGCGTGGCCCAGCGCTTCGCCGACTGGATGGACGGCGGCGCCACGCCCGGCCAGGTGCACGCCCCCATCCCCGGCCCGCCGGTCCTGCTGTCCTGGCAGGCGTCGGCCATCCCCGCGCTGCTGGTGGTGTTCGCGGTCGTCGCCGTCCTGGCGGCCATCCGCGTGGTCCTCGTCCGCGGGCGGGTCGTCAAGGACGTTCCCGGGCTCTACGACCCGCGCGAGCGCCCCGACGAGCGCCGTACGAAGCGGATCGCCGGCACCATCGCCCGCGCCGGACTCACCGACGCGGCGCCCGTCCTGGTCGCCGCCACCGCCGCGGTCACCCTCGTCCTGGGAGCCGGCGCGGTGGCCGGCGCCTGGCTCACCGACCGGGCGCCCGGCCCCGCCACCGTCGACGCCCCGCCCGTCGTGCACGCCGCCGCCCAGACCGCGGAGTCCCTCGGCTCCTGGCTGATGAGCGCCGGCGTGATACTGCTGATCGCCATGGGCCGGCGCGCCTACCGCGACCACTCCGCCCGCCGCACCATCGGCATCCTCTGGGACGTCGGCACGTTCTGGCCGCGCGCCGCCCACCCCTTCGCGCCGCCCTGCTACGCCGAGCGCGCCGTCCCCGACCTCACCTGGCGGATGGCCACCTGGACCGAGCGGTTCAACGGCCGCCTGGTGATATCAGGGCACTCGCAGGGCAGCGTGCTGGCGGCCGCCGCCGTCTGGCAGCTGGACCTGGTCACCCGCAGCCGGGTCGCCCTGCTGACGTACGGCAGCCCCCTGGAGCGCCTCTACGGGCGCTGGTTCCCCACCTTCTTCGGGCCGCCCGCGCTCACCGGGCTGCACCGCGAGATGGACGACTGGCGCAACCTGTGGCGCTTCACCGACCCCATCGGCGGCCCGATCCGGCTCACCTGCGAGGACGGCCGCCGGGTCGACGAGGGGCCGCTGCGCGACCCGCTCGCCTTCGGCCGCACCCTGCGCAACCCGCTGCCCGCCCAGATACTGGGCCACGGCGACTACCAGACCGACCCGGTCTTCGACACGGTCCGCGCCGAGCTGATCGCCCGGCTCGACCCGGAACTGCCGGGCCAGCGGCCCGCCGGCGAGGAGGCGGACGACCGCCCGCCTCAGGCGAGTTCGGGCAGATCGTCCGCGTAGAGCAGGGTCAGGTCGTCGGTGCTCGGGTCGGCCAGCTGCGCCACCCGGCCCGCGTGCCGCTCGACCATCGCCTCGAACGTCTGCCGCGCGGTACGGCCGTTGCCGAAGGAGGGGCCCTTGGGGAGCATGGTGAAGTACTTCAGCAGTGCCTCGCCGGCCCCCTCGGCGAGGCGGTACTCATGCTCCTCGCCCTGCTGCTCGACGATCCGCAGCAGCTCCTCGGGGGCGTAGTCGCCGAAGGTGATGGTCCGTGAGAAACGCGACGCCACACCGGGGTTGACCGCCAGGAAGCGCTCCATCTCGGCGGTGTACCCCGCCACGATCACCACCACCGCTTCCCGGTGGTCCTCCATCAGCTTCACGAGGGTGTCGATGGCCTCCTTGCCGAAGTCCCGGCCGGACTCCTCGGGCGAGAGGGCGTACGCCTCGTCGATGAACAGCACCCCGCCGCGCGCCCGGTCGAACGCCTCCTGCGTACGGATGGCCGTCGAGCCGATGTGCTCGCCCACCAGGTCCACCCGCGACACCTCGACCAGGTGCCCGCGCTCCAGCACCCCCAGCGACGCCAGGATCTCGCCGTAGAGCCGGGCCACCGTGGTCTTGCCGGTGCCGGGGGAGCCGGTGAACACCAGATGGCGGCGCACCGACGCGGCCTTCAGACCAGCCTCCTGCCGCCGGCGCCCCACCTCGATCATGTTGATCAGGCTGCGGACCTCGCGCTTGACGCTCTCCAGCCCCACGAGGGTGTCGAGCTCGCCCAGCACCTCGCCGGACGGCCGGCTGCTGACGACCGGTTCGGCCGCCGCCGTCGCGGCCGGCGGCGGGCTCTGCGCCGGGACGCCGCCCAGCAGCCCGGCCGTCTGGGGCGCCGGCTGTACGGCGGGCGGCACCGTCGTGGCGGCCGACGGCACCGCACGGCTCTCGTCGCTCGTGCAGTCCTGGACCGTGGGCCCGTCCCCCTGCCCGCCGCCGCCCTCGGCGAACTCGTAGCCGCCGCGCGCACAGCGCTCCGTACGGCACCGTGTCAGCGTCGTACGGCAGCCGTCGATCACATGGAAGCCGAAGCCCGAACTCCCGGTGACCCGGCAGCCGTGGAAGGTGCCGCGGCCCTCGGCCGAGACATAGAAACCGGCCTCGGCCGGTCCGCTGACCGTGCAGCCCTCGATGGTGGGATCGGCGCCCTTGGTGACGATCACGCCGGTCTGCGCACCGTCGATGGTGCAGTTGGCGAGCGTTCCGCCGCTGCCGTGGTCGCGGAACCACGCACCGGTCGCCGCCTCCCGGATCCGGCAGTCGTCCAGCTGGACGGTCGCCCCGTCGCTCACCGACACCGCGGTGTTGCGGACCTGCGCGATATCGCAGTCGACGACGTCGGCGCGCGAGCCCCGGTCCAGCACGAACAGCGCGTCGGGTACGTCGTGCACCCGCGTCGAGTCCAGCACGGCGGTGGCGCCGTCGCTGACCCACACCGCCGGGTAGTCGCCGGTGCTGTCGTGGATCTCGCACTGGTTGGCGTCCACCCGGGTGCCGGGGTCCCATACGGACAGACCGTTGCGCCCGAAGTGCCGCACCGTGCTGCGGGTCAGCGTCAGCACCGAACGGGACCGCAGATCGACCGCGTTCTCCGGGATGTCGTGGATGTCGCAGTCCGCCAGCGTGAGGACCGCGTCGGTGTCCAGGGTGACGCCGTCGGCGGAGGTCCGGTGCACCGTGCAGTCCGTGAGATGGCCGGTGGCCCGCGCGGCCACCTGGATCCCCGCGCCCTTGATCTCGTACAGCTCGCAGCCCACCGCCTCGACCGCGCTGCCCTCGCCGTTGACCGACAGCCCGGCGCCCGAGGCGTGGTGGATCCGGCAGTTCTCCAGCCGGGGATGGGCTCCGCCGCGCACCGCCACCCCGGCCTGCCCGGCGGCCACCACCTCGCACTCCTCGAAGAGGCCGCCGGCGCCTTCCAGGACGCTGATGCCCACCCCGCCCGCGTTGTCGACCGTGCAGCGGCGCACCGTCGGGCGGGCGCCGCCACGGACCTCGATGCCGGACGCGGACCGGGTCACCACCCGCAGGCCGGTCAGCTCCGGCGCGCCGTCCTCCACCAGCAGTGCGGGCGAGGCCGAGTCCGTCGCCTCCAGATGCAGATCGTGGACGGTCGCCGAGGCTCGTATCGTCAGCGCCACCCCGTCGGCAGGGGCGATCCGCACCGAGCCGCGCGCCCCGTCCGGGCCCCGCAGCGTCACCGCGCGCAGCAGCACCAGGTTCTCCCGGTACGTGCCGGCCGGGACGGTCAGCACATCACCGTCCCCGGCGGCCTCCAGGGCGGCGGCGAGCGAGCTGTACTCCCCTGTGCGGCGCCGCCACCGCGACGTTCCGGAGTGCGTCACCTGGACCGAGCCCTGTGCCATGGCGCTGTCGTGCCCCCACCTCGTGCGGCTGATGTCGGCCCGGCAACCATCCGTACGCGGATGTCCGCATTCGGGTACTCCAGGCCCCAGCCCAGAGGCTGGCGCCCCCACCGTAGCGCGCCCGGGGGGCGGCAGTTGACACGGTCAGCGCCTGCTCAGCGGCGAAGGACCGGGCGGCTCAACTCCCGGCGTCGGCCCGGCCCCAGTCCTGGCCCGCGCGCTCCCACTCCGCATCCCAGCGGCGGAAGCGACGCGCCATCAGCTGCCCGACGACCAGGCGCCGCCCCGCCTCGATCAGCCCGCCGACGGCGGCCGTGGTGCCCAGACCGGCCAGCACCGCGTGCGTACCGGCCGTGTCGACGTCCATCGGCCGGGGCATCACCCGGCCCCGGTCGTCGGTCCAGATGCGGAACCGCTCGCCGGACTCCACCGGACGCGGTGCGGCGAGCTGCCCGGTGTGGGCGCTGCCGTCCACGGCCGTCCAGCGGGCGATCACCCGCAGGTGGGCATCGCGCTGCGAGGAGGTCTCCGGATCGGGGTCGAGCGGAGCCCGGGAGACCAGCCGGTCGACCGTGGCCCACACCAGATGGCGCTGCTGATACTGCATCCGTACGGCCTCCAGCAGCGCGCCGTGCGCCGCCCGGCCGGTGAACCAGCCGGCGGCGGGCGCCCCGAAGGCGATCAGGAGGGCGGCGGCGAGCGCCAGCCAGGCCTCGATCCGATCGGTCCGCCGCCGCAGCGGATTGCGCCGCCAGCGCCATACCCCTCGCATCGCTCGCATCGTCGCCCCCTCTCCGTCTTGGTAAATACCGCATCAGGGGTGCTCCACGCGAGAGTTCTGCCAAGAGAGAGCCACATCACGCCGTACGGAAACCGGCTTTGCGTCCCCACGGAGCGGGAGCCCGGGGCCCGGGCGCTCAGCGCAGCCATACCGCCAGTGTCACCACCGCGCCCGTCCCGTCCGGCCCCGGCGCCGCCCCGGTGACCTCGAAGCGGTCCGCCACCAAGCGCGCCAGCCACAGCCCGCGCCCCTTCGTCGCACCGTCCAGGCCCGGCAGCAGCTCGGGGATCACCGCCTCGCTGAACCCGGGACCCGCGTCGCTGATCCGGCACTCCAGCTCGTCGCCCACCCGACGCAGCACCAGCCGCCCCGAACCGCCCGCGTGCTCCACGGCGTTCCCCGCGATCTCGGCCACGGCCAACACGAACTCGCCCCGCCGCGGCTCGCACAGGCCCTCCCGGGCGGCGCACTCCTCGACCAGCAGCCGCAGCTGGGGCAGCAGCCGGGCGCTGAAGCGCCGTTGGAGCAACCGGTGGCCGGACTCCTCGGCCGGGTCCTCGACCGGGCCCGCCGGATCGGGGTTCACCACGGATGCACCACCTCCGTCAGCACCAGCAGCGGCACCGTCCCGCTGCCCAGCCGCCGCAGCATCCGGCGCTGCCCGCGGTGGCAGCGCACCTCGATCAGTTCATGGCCCACGGCGCCGCGGGCCAGCATCAGCAGGGTGACGGCGCAGCCCACCGACAGGAAGTGCAGCCGGGTCAGATCCACCGTCAGCCGCCGGGCCGGCGCCGTGTGCGCCAGCGCGATCTGCAGCGCCCTGCCGAACGCGTCCTGATGCGCGGCGTCCGCCTCCCCGATGAAGCGCAGCGCGCCGTCCGGGTCGCGCACCGACCGCAGCGCGCCCAGACGCTCCAGCAGCGCGCGCGGGTGCGCCCGTTCCATGGCGGCGACGACCTCGCGGTCGAACCGGCGCCGGTCGTAGGCGCAGATCTCCGTGTACGGGCGGCGGGTGAAGAGCGCCTGCGCGCCCGTCTCGCGGCGCATCATCGTCGCGACGTCCGCGCCGAGGGCGGCCACCCAGCCCATGTCGATGAACGCCCGAAGGCCCGTATAGCCCTCGGCCGTGGCCCGGTCGGTCTCCGCGTACAGCCGGTCCATCTGCCGCGCGGCGGTGAACGCGGTGTCCGGCGCGATCAACTGCCGCATGCTGTCCACCACCAACTGGCCGCGGGCGCGCGCCCGGACGGTGCTGCGGCTGGGGAAGTCGATCCTGGCCAGCACCTCCTCCTCGGGCACCTCGGGGCAGGGCAGGACCAGTACCTTCTCGCCGCGCGCCAGCCCGAGCCGGACGAATGCCGTGACGACCTCCCAGCGCACCTCGTCGTTGCCGTAACTCACAAAGGCGTGGTCTCCGGGCCGCAGATGCTGGACAGGGATCAGATGGTCGCTCTCGGTGTCCCTCGCAGGCATCGTCACGCGGTCCTGGTCTCCCGTCGCCCTGGCCCCTCCGGCGGCGCCGGGCGCCCACCGCGGCCGACCGTCACCGGGCCGTGATGGTCCGGCAGCCGGCGCGCACGCCCGCGGCGCGGCCACGGCGCGGCCACGGCGCAGGGCCGCGCCGGCCCGTCAGTCGAGTATCTCGAACGGGTCGCCGAGACGGATCGTGCCGGCCGCGCGGGGAATCAGATTCTGGCCGAAGACCAGCCGGTCCCCGAAGCGGCGACGGCGGGCGAGGGTCCGCAGCGGTTCCTTGCCGCGCTCGGCGGTGCGCTGGTCGGTGGTCGTGACCACACAGCGTGCGCAGGGCTTGACCACCTGGAAGACCACCTCGCCGATACGGATCCGCCGCCAGTCGTCCTCGGCCCAGGGGGCCGTGCCGTCCACCACCACATTGGGCCGGAAACGGTTCATGGGCAGGGGGCCCTCGTCGGCGTGGTCGCCCTGCGCGATGAGCGAGTTGAGGGCGTCCAGCGACGAGGCGGTCGTCAGCAGCAGCGGGAAGCCGTCGGCGAAACTGACCGTCTCACCGGGCTCGCAGTACTCGGGGTGGATCGGCCGGCGCTTCTCGGGGGCGTCGAGATGCACCAGCCGGCACTCGACGCCCAGATACCCGCGGAACCACTCGGCCGCCGCCTCGCCCGCGGGTACCGCCTCCACCTCGTCCTTCCAGACCTCCACCGCGATCGTCTCCCCGCACCCGGGCGGCTCGACCGTCAGCGCGGCCATACCGGGGGCGGTGAGCCGGAGGGCACCACCCGGCAACCCCTCGGCGCGCGCCAACGCCAACGTCGGCTGCTGCCGCTGGGTGATCATCCTGCGCTCGGCGTCCACCAGCAGCCACCGTCGGTCCCCGGCGAGCCCCCACGGCTCAACGACCGCCTCGCCGGGGTCGGACCCCGCAAGGGACTTGACCGGGTAGAGATGGATCGACTGGAGCGTGGGCTTGGGCATGGGTCCCATCCTGCCAGCCGCCTCGGACAGTTGACCGATCGCCCAGGTCAGTACCCGCGTGGATACTGCCGGCCGTACGGATCGTCGTACGGGGCGGCCGGCCGGGGCGCGACCGGAGCGGCGGGCCGCATCGCCTCATACCCCGTGCCCATGCCCGGTGCCGGGCGCTGGGGCTGGGGCTGCTGCGGGGCCTGGTAGCCGCCACGGACCCCCGCCTGCTGGGGGATGTACGGCGCCGGGGCGTGCTGCAGCGGAGCGACCGGCTGCGCGGCGGCACCCGGGTACCCCTGCCCCGGCGAGGGGTGGGAGGGAGCGGCCGGAAGCGCCGGAAGCGCCGAGGGCAGCGCCGGCAAATAGGACGAACCCGTGTCGTAAGGGGAGGGATTCACCCGGATCGGGGCGATCTGGGGCGTTCCTCGCTCTGCGACGAGGCTGTCGTAGATCGGGGTGTCCGGGAAGGAAGGCGAAGCGTAGTAGCCGCCGCCGTAGGTAGAGCGGGGGGAGGTCATGCGTCATAAGTTAAGCCCACGATGTGCTGATTGGGGAGCCTGAAAAGAGGGTTGTTTTACGTGTTCGGAGAGGTCATGGATCGCCAATGCGAGCGAACTTGGGAAAATCGGTCGCGATCGCCCGTAGGGATCGTGTAAAGACCTCGCTTCTCGCGGGTGAACAGGGGACGTTCGGCGCGGTTCGGGCCAAGTAGGTTGGGAGTGCCACCACTGACGGGGCACGGCGGACGAGAGGAAGGCGCAGCGATGTCGATGCTCAAGGGCGGCAACGTCCCGGTCCCGGCCCAGGCGGTCCGGGTGGAACTGGGCTGGCAGACCGCCCCCGGGACGCCGGACGTGGACGCCTCCGCGCTGCTGCTGGTGTCCGGAAAGGTCCGCGACGACGGCGACTTCGTCTTCTACAACCAGGCCGCGCACGCCTCCGGCGCCGTGCGCCACGAGGGCAAGCGCCCGGCCGGCGGTGCGATGACCGACACCCTCACCGTCGCCCTGGCCGCCGTCGAACCCGCCGTCGACAAGGTGGTGCTGGCCGCCTCCGCCGACGGCGGCGCCTTCGGCAGCGTCCCCGGGCTGCACATCCGGGTGCTGGACGCGGCCAGTGGCGCCGAGATCGCCCGCTTCGACAGCCGGGACGCCACCACGGAGAGCGCCTTCGTGCTCGGGGAGCTCTACCGGCGCCAGGGCGGCTGGAAGTTCCGCGCGGTGGGACAGGGCTACGACACCGGACTCGCGGGCCTCGCCACCGACTTCGGCATCAGCGTCGAGGAGCCCGCGGCGCCGCAGGCCCCCGCGCCCGCCCCGGCCCCCGCCTCGGCGCCCGCCCCGGCTCCCGCGATGCCCGCCGCCCCGGCTCCCGCGCCCCCGATGGCGGCGCCTGCGCCCCCCGTGGGACCTCCCGCGCCCCCGTTGCCGACGGGTCAACCGGCGGCGTCAATTCCGCCCCCGCCGGGACAGCCCGCGCCGGCTTCCGCGCCCCCTCCGATTCGTCTGACAAAAGTCACCCTCACGAAGGACGCCCCAGCCGTTTCGCTGACGAAGCAGGGCGGCACCTCCGGGGCGATGCGGGTGAACCTCAACTGGAGCAGCGGCGGCGCGGGCAAGCGGCTGACCAAGAAACTCGGCCGCAAGGCGATGCAGGCCATGGGCGCCCGCGGCGCGCTGCTGCCCTCCTCGGGCGAACTGGACCTCGATCTGTGCGCGCTGTACGAACTCACCGACGGCGCCGCCGGAGTGGTCCACCCCCTCGGCAACAACTTCGGCACCCTGCACGCGCCGCCGTACATCCAACTCGACGGCGACGACCGCACCGGCGCGGTCGCGGCCGGCGAGAACCTGACCATCAACCTCGACCACCAGGCGCGCGTCAGGCGCATCCTGATCTTCGTCACCGTCTACGCCGGGGCCCGCACCTTCGAGGGACTCAGCGCCACCGTCACCCTCCAGCCCCAGCACGGAGCCCCCGTCGAGTTCTCGCTGGACGCCTGCACGGTGCCCTCCAACGTCTGCGCGCTGGCCCTGATCACCAACACCGGCAGCGAACTCGTCGTCCAGCGCGAGGCCCGCTACCTCGTCCCCGAGCCCGGCATCAGCCCGCAGCGCACCGTGGACCACGCCTACGGCTGGGGCCTGGACTGGTCCCCGGCCAGCAAGTGACACGGGCCTTGAGGGGGCGGACCGGCGTCAGGGCGTGTCCTAGGGTCTGTCCGATGGGTCATGGCCGGGTCCGCCCCTGACCCATCGGACAGCCCCTAGTACGTCCGCCCCTTCCAGGCCGCGCCGCGCCCCCGGTAGTGCTGCACCGCCGAGTCCACCGTCATCAGCAGATAGAGCAGCGCGGTGAACGGCAGCAGCGGCGCCGTCCAGGCCGGCTGCCCGTAGTAGCGCAGCATCGGCAGATACGTCCCGCACATCACCGCCCAGGCCGCACCGCCCAGCGCCGCGGTCACCGGGCCGCCGCCGGCCAGCCCGGCCGCCAGCGCGAGCGGCGGCGCCAGATACACCAGCGCGAGGCCGAGGGCCGTGCCGAGCAGCAGCAGCGGCTGATGCCGCAGCTGGGCGTACGCGCTGCGCGAGACCATCCGCCACAGCTCGGCCAGCCGCGGATACGGCCGCACGCTGTCCACATGGTCGGCCAGCCCCAGCCAGATCGTGCCGCCGCATCGCTGCACCGCCCGCGCCAGCGTCACATCGTCGATCACCGCGCCCCGGATCGCCTCCGGGACGCCGGCCCGCTCCGCGGCCTCCCGCCGCAGCAGCACACAGCCGCCGGCCGCCGCCGCGGTCCGCGCCCCCGGCCGGTTCACCCAGCGGAACGGGTAGAGCTGCCCGAAGAAGTACACGAACGCCGGCACGATCAGCCGCTCCCAGAACGTCACCACCCGCAGCCGGGCCATCTGCGACACCAGATCCAGCCCCGCCGACCGGGCCGCCGCCACCAACTCCCGCAGGCTCTGCGGACCGTGCGCGATATCCGCGTCGGTCAGCAGCAGATACTCCGGCGCCATCCGCTCCCGGGCCAGCGCGATCCCATGGCGCAGCGCCCACAGCTTGCCCGTCCACCCCGGCTCGGGCTCACCGGGCGAGGCCACCGTCAGCGGCAGCCCGCCCCGCGCGTCGGCCAGCTCACGGGCGAGCGCGCCGGTGCCGTCCGAACTGCCGTCGTCGACCAGGAACACCTCCGCCCGGCCCGGGTACTTCTGCCCCAGCAGCGAGGGCAGGCTCTCCGGCAGCACCGCGGCCTCGTCCCGCGCCGGGACCACCACCGCGACCGACGGCCAGCGCCCGGGATCCCGGCGGTCCGGCAGCCGTACATCGGTACGCCAGAAGAAGCCCTGCCCCAGCAGCAGCCACGCCCAGGCCACCAAGGACCCGGCACCGATCCAGCCCATCGCTCCCACCCGCGCAGTCTGCCGCACCACCGCGGCGACGGCCCGGCTTGCCGGCCGACGTGTCCCCACCGGACGCCCCGGCCGGTATGACAAGTCGGACGTCCGGCCCGGTAAAGTGTCCGGGTGAAGATCGCGCTGATGGACTCCGGGACCGGGCTGCTCGCGGCGGCGGCTGCCGTACGGCGACTGCGGCCGGACGCGGATCTGGTCCTCTCCTCCGACCCCGACGGCATGCCCTGGGGCCCGCGCACCCCCGACGACGTCGCCGAACACGCCCTGGCGGTGGCCCGCGCCGCCGCCGCGCACCGCCCCGACGCGCTGATCGTCGCCTGCAACACCGCGTCCGTCCACGCGCTGCCCGTCCTGCGGGCCGAGCTGGAGCCCGCCATCCCGGTCATCGGGACGGTCCCGGCCATCAAGCCCGCCGCGGCCGGCGGCGGCCCCGTCGCCATCTGGGCCACGCCCGCCACCACCGGCAGCCCCTACCAGCGGGACCTGATCGAGCGCTTCGCGCGCGGTGTGACCGTCACCGAAGTGCCCTGCCCGGGTCTCGCCGACGCGGTCGAGGCCGCCGACGAGGCCGCCATCGACGCGGCCATCGAGGCCGCCGCGGCCCGCACCCCCCGGGACGTACGGGCCGTCGTCCTGGGCTGCACCCACTACGAGCTGGTCGGCGACCGGATCCGCGCCGCTCTTCAGCAGCCCGGCGCCCCCGCACTCGTCCTGCACGGCTCGGCCGAGGCCGTCGCCGCCCAGGCGCTGCGCCGCGCCGGCACCGAGCCGGCGCCCGCGGCCGCCCCGACCGGCGGACTCAGCGTGCTCCTCAGCGGCCGCCCGGCCGGACTGCCGGCCGTGGCCCTCGCCTACGCCGAGGGCCGGCTGCTCGCGGGGAGCCGTACGGACACCGCGGGCGTGCTGAGCGGCTGACCGCCCCCCTCCGGCGCACTGCCACAGCGTGCGAAGACGCGTACGCTGCGTCTCATGAGGGACCACCCCCACGAGGGGGCAGCAGCCCCCGGCGACCACGGCGCTGCCGGCGGCGCCGACGGACCGGCGCCGCGCCTCGGCGGCTCCCACGCGGAGCTCCCCGAGGTCTGGCACGGCAGCGCCACCAACCGCATCCAGTGGCTCCTGGCCGCGGTGGGCGCGGCGTGTCTCGCGCTGGGCATCGAGCTCGCCGTCGACAGCAACTGGACCTCGGGCCTGGCGCCCCTGGTGATGTCGGTGGTCGGCTGTGTCGCGGCCGGCCTTCTGGTGCTCTTCGGCACCCTCGCCTTCGTCCATGTGGCCGTACGCGTCGACAAGGACTGCCTGGAAGTGCGGTGCGGCCATATAGGGGTGCCGCGCCGCAGGATCCCCCTCGACACCGTCGTCGACGCCGATTTCGCGCCGCAGGTCACCCCCCGCCACTGGGGCGGCTGGGGCTACCGCTGGCGCCCCGAGCAGGGCACGGCCGTGGTCGTGCGCCGCGGTGAGGGCCTGGTGCTCAAGCTCGGTGACGGGCGCACCTTCACCATCACCGTCGACGACGCCGAGGGCGCCGTCCGCGCCGTCCGCCGACGGCTCACCCCGCGCAACGGGACCGCGGCGGGCGCCTGAGCGCGGGGCCGGGCGCGTGGGCGGGCGAATGGGCGGGGACCTCCGCCCGGGGCCGGGGGGCTCTCCGCGGCCCCGGCCGCCGGCCCGGTCCCGTAGGGTCGAAGCATGCCAACGCCCGACTTCATCCGTGACCTGCGGAACTCCATCGGCCGGCAGCTGCTGTGGCTGCCCGGGGTGAGCGCGGTCGTCTTCGACGACGAGGGCCGTGTCCTGCTGGGCAAGCGGGCCGACACCGGCGGCTGGTCGGTGATCGGCGGCATCCCCGAACCGGGCGAGCAGCCCGCCGAGACCGCGCTGCGCGAGGTCTACGAGGAGACCGCGGTGCGGGTCGTCGCCGAACAGGTCGTCCTCGTCGAGACCATGGCGCCCACGCACTACCCCAACGGGGACGTCTGCCAGTTCATGGACGTGACGCTGCGCTGCCGCGCGATCGGCGGCCGGGCACGGGTCAACGACGACGAGTCCCTGGACGTGGGCTGGTTCGCGCTGGACGCCCTGCCGGAGCTCGACGAGTACTCGCGCACCCGCATCAAGCGGGCCGTGGAGGCCGGTCCGACGTGGTTCCACGGGATGGGGGAGGAGCCGGAGGGACGGCGGTTCCCGGCGTAGGCTCCCCGGCGCCGTCGGCCTAGAGCTCCTCCGTCGACGGCTCCTCCATCGGGCCCGACGGCTCGATGGGGAGCGTGGGCAGCTGGGACGTGCCGGGGGAGTCCGGCGAGTCGGCCGGCTCCTCGGTGTGCATCTCGCGCCGGTCCTTGCGGCAGCTGGTGATCCAGGTGCCGGTGGGGCCGCTCTCGTACTGGCAGAACCAGCCGCGTACGGCCAGCGTGCCCTGGTCGCTGTCGCCCTCCCGCGGCGCCCGCAGCAGGAACTCCGACATCACGTCGCGGGCCTCCGCGCAGCCCACCGTGCCGCCGGCACCCGGATCGGCGTACAGCGCGACATCGCCGGCCGTGCCCAGGGCGTCCTTGATCGTGCCGCAGCTCACCGGCTGCCCGGGGACGGCGGGCGAGGGGACGCCGGGTTGCTCGGGGCCCGGCCCCGCTCCCGTACCGGCGGACGACGGCACAGCGGTCGTCGTCCCGCCGTTCTCCGCTTCCCCGCAACCCGCGGCGGCCAGGGCGAACAGCACGGTCGGCAGGGCGATGAGCCTGCGCATGTCGGACTCCCTCGTGGCGGCGGTGCACTGACGGCACGTTGCGTCGTACGACGCTAGGAGCCCCGCGGGGCCGCGGCGATCCGGGACGGCCGATCGGGTGAAGCGTGCCCGGGGCAGGGCACGGTGGCACGGCGGGCGTGCCCGGCCGCCACACCCGGTCCCCGAAGTGTGGGGCCGTGACACATCGGTGCCGCCCGCCTTGCTGCCTAGGGTGCGGACATGACCATGATCGGTACCCCGGGAACCCCCGGAGAACCAGGAATCCCGGGTGCCCCGGGCACACCGGGCACACCGGGCACTCCGGGTCGGGTGTCCCTCGCACTCGACGGCCGCACCGCCCTCGTCACCGGCGCGGCCGGCGGCATCGGACGCGCCTGCGCGCTGCGGCTGGCGGCGGCCGGCGCCACGGTGCGCGCCGTCGACCGGGACGCGGCGGGCCTGGCCGGGCTCGCCGCGGCGCTCCCGGACGGCGCCCGCGGCGGCATCGAACCCCGCCCCCTGGACCTCACCGATCTGGACGCCGCCGAACGGGCCGCGGCGGGCACCGACCTGCTGGTCAACAACGCCGGTATGCAGCTCGTCCGCCCCATCGAGGCCTTCCCGCCCGAGGTCTTCCACGAGGTGCTGACCGTCATGCTGGAGGCCCCCTTCCGGCTGCTGCGCGGCGCGCTGCCCCATATGTACGCGCAGGGCTGGGGCCGCGTCATCAACATCTCGTCCGTGCACGGGCTGCGGGCGTCGCCCTTCAAGTCCGCCTACGTCGCCGCCAAGCACGGCCTGGAAGGCCTGTCGAAGACCGCGGCCCTGGAGGGCGCCCCGCACGGCGTCACCAGCAACTGCATCAACCCCGGATACGTCCGCACCCCCCTCGTCGAGCGCCAGCTCGCCGACCAGGCCGCGGCACACGGCATCCCCGAGGAGCGCGTACTGGCCGACATCCTGCTCGCCGACTCCGCCCTCAAGCGACTGCTCGAACCGGAGGAGGTCGCCGAGGCCGTCGCCTACCTCTGCACCCCGCAGGCGTCCTTCATGACGGGCGCCTCGCTGGTCCTGGACGGCGGCTGGACGGCGCACTGAGCGCTCCGCTCCGCCCGCGCCTCGCCTCCGGTGCGAGGGCGGCGGACCCTGGCGCGCGGCGACGACCCGAAGGTATCCCTGTGACCATGCCCGACGATCAGCCGACGCCCGCGCCCGCGGCCGGTACCGAGCCCGCCGCCCCCGCCCACGACCGTGCCGAGGGCCCCGCTCCCGGCGACCTGGGCTTTCTCGACCTGCTGGCCACCGGGGCGGCCGCCGAGGACTACGAGCGCCCGGTGCTGCTCGCCCGCGCCGAGGGCGCGTCCGCCGGCCGGCTCGCCGCACTGGAGCGGGCCAAGCTCCTCGCGCTGCGGGTGCGCACCGAGCTGGAGGACCGCCGGCGGCGCGAGGCCGAGCTGTCCGCACTCCACGCCACCGCGCACGACCTGGCCGGGCTGCGCGACCTGGACGCCGTACTGCGCGCCATCGTCCGCCGGGCCCGCTCCCTCCTGGGCACCGAGGTCGCCTACCTCACCCTCAACGACCCGTCGGCCGGCGACACCTACATGAGGGTCACCGACGGTTCGGTCTCCGCGCGGTTCCAGCAGCTGCGGCTCGGCATGGGCGAGGGGCTGGGCGGGCTGGTCGCACAGACCGCCCGCCCGTACGTCACCGACAGCTACTTCCACGACGAGCGGTTCCGGCACACCCGGACCATCGACTCGGGCGTCCGCGACGAGGGGCTGGTGGCGATCCTCGGAGTGCCGCTGATGCTCGGCAGTGGTGTCATCGGTGTCCTCTTCGCCGCCGACCGCCGCGAGCGGGTCTTCGAACCCGGCCAGATCGCGCTGCTGGCCGCCCACGCGGCGCACGCGGCCGTCGCCATCGACACCGCCCGCCTCCTCGCCGAGACCCGAAAGGCGCTCACCGAACTGGAGGCCGCCAACGAGATCATCCGCGACCGCAGTGCGGTCATCGAGCGGGCCTCGGACATCCACGACCGGCTGACCGAACTGGTGCTGCGCGGCGGCGGGGTGCGGGACGTCGCGGACGCGGTGGCCGAAGTGCTGGACGGCGAGGTGGAGTTCGTCGATCCCGAGCGGGCACCGGCCGCCGCCCTGGACCGCTCCCGCGCCGACGGCCACGCCGTACGGGACGGCGCCCACTGGGTCGCCGCGGTGTGGGCGGGCGGCGAGGTCCTGGGCGCCCTGGTCCTGCGCGGCCATCCGACGCTCGACCCGGTCGACCAGCGGACCCTGGAACGGGCCGCCATGGTCACCTCCCTGCTCCTGCTCGCCCGCCGGACCGCCGGCGAGGCCGAGGCGCGGGTGCGCGGCGAGCTGCTGGACGACCTCCTGGACGCCGCCGGCCGCGACCCCCGCCTGCTGCGCGAACGCGCGGCCCGGGTCGGCGCCGACCTGGACGCGCCCCATGTGGTCCTGGCGGCGCGGCCGGCCGATGCGCGGACATCCGGCTGCGCGGGCCCGCCGCTTCCCGACGGCGCCGACCGCCGGCGCCTGTGGTCGGCGGCCGCCCACCTCGCCGCCACCTGCCACGGCCTGGCCGCCGTACGGGACGGCGGCGCCGTCCTGCTGCTGCCGCTCGGACCGGACGGCGATCCGGCGCACACCGCCCGCCGGATCGCCACCCGGCTCCGGGCCGCGCTGCGCGCCCCCGTCACGGTCGGCGCCTCGGGCCCGGTGCCGGCGCCCGCCGCCCGCCCCGCGGCCGTCGCGGACGCCTACGCCGAGGCCCGGCGCTGCCGGGAGGCGCTGTGCCTCCTGGGCCGGGCCGGACAGGGCGCGGCCGCCGCCGACTTCGGCTTCCTCGGCCTGCTGCTCGCCGACACCCGCGATGTGGACGGCTTCGTCCACCGCACGCTCGGTGCCGTCGCCGACTACGACGCCCGTCGCGGTACGGAGCTGCTGCGCACCCTGAGCGCCTACTTCGCCTGCGGGATGAGCCCGGCCCGCACCAAGGACGAGCTGCACGTCCATGTGAACACCGTCGCCCAGCGCCTGGAACGGGTGGGCCGGCTGCTGGGACCCGACTGGCAGACCCCCGCCCGCGCCCTGGAGATCCAGCTGGCGCTGCGGTTGCACCAGCTCTCCGGGGCCCTGGCGCGCGATACGGAGGAGTAGCGGGAGCCGGCTCCGGGTGCGCGCTCGCGCGGCCTGCGGCAGCGTGGACCCGGAGCTTTCGTTCCTTCCCCGGACACACAAGGAGTTGGATATGCCGGACAAAGGCGCCAGGGACAAGATGAAGGGCAAGGCCAAGGAGAGGGCGGGCCAGGCCAAAGAGAAGGCGGGCCAGGCCATCGACGACGAGCGGTTGAAGGCGGAGGGCCGCACCGACCAGGTCAAGGGCAAGGCCAAGAGCGCCATGGGGGAGGCCGAGGAGAAGGTCCGGGACGCGACGGAGAACATCCGGGGCGCCAAGGACTCCCTGCGGTCCAAGGGCGAGCGGCCCTGACGTCCGGCGGGGGCGTGGCGGGCCCGCTGCCCGTCTCCCGGAGCGTCCCACGGCCCGTCACGCCCCCGCCGTACATCACGCCTTCGCCACCTCCGCGGACTCCGTCGCCGCCCCCGCCACCTCCGCGAGATCCCGGCTACGGGTCTCCCGCGCCGCGCCCACCGCGATCAGCGTCAGCAGCGCGGCGCCGATGACGTACAGGGCGATCGGCGTCGGGCCGCCGTAGTCGGCGAGCAGCGCCGTGGCGATCAGCGGGGCCGGCGCCCCGGCCACCACCGACGAGAACTGGGCGCCGATCGAGGCACCCGAATACCGCATCCGGGTCGCGAACAGCTCCGCGAAGAACGCCGCCTGCGGCGCGTACATCGCACCGTGGAAGACCAGCCCGACGCTCACCGCGAGCAGCAGCGGCCCGAACCGGCCGGAGTCCACCAGCGCGAAGAACGGAAACGCCCAGCCGGCGACGCCGACCGCGCCCAGCAGATAGACCGGACGGCGCCCGATCCGGTCCGACAGCGCGCCCCAGGCGGGGATCACCGCGAAGTGCAACGCCGAGGCGATCAGCACCGCGTTCAGCGCGGTCTGCTGGCCGAGCCCGGTGTGCGCCGTCGCGTAGACCAGGACGAACGCCGTGACGACGTAGTACGAGATGTTCTCGGCCATCCGCGCGCCCATCGCGATCAGCACATCGCGCCAGTGGTGCCTCAGGACCGCGACCAGCGGCGGCTTCTCCACCGCCGCGCCCTGTGCCCGCCGGGCCTCGGCGCTGTGCAACGCCGCCTGGAAGACGGGCGATTCATCCACCGACATCCGCATCCACAGTCCGACGACGACCAGCACGCCCGAGAGCAGGAACGGCACCCGCCACCCCCACGCCACGAACGCCGCCTCCGGCAGCAGCGCCGTCATCAGCGACAGCACGCCGGTGGCCAGCAACTGCCCCGCGGGCGCGCCCGTTTGCGGCCAGGACGCCCAGAACCCCCGCCGCCGGGCGTCGCCGTGCTCCGACACCAGCAGCACCGCGCCGCCCCACTCGCCGCCCAGGGCGAACCCCTGGACCAGCCGCAGCGCGGTCAGCAGCACCGGCGCCGCCGTGCCGACCGCGGCGTGCGTCGGCAGCAGCCCGATCGCAAAGGTCGCACCGCCCATCATCAGCAGGCTCAGCACGAGCAGCCGCTTACGGCCCAGCCGGTCCCCGTAGTGCCCGAAGACCAGCGCCCCCAGGGGCCGGGCGGCGAACCCCACCGCGTACGTCAGGAACGACAGCAAGGTGCCGACGAGGGGGTCGGAACCGGGGAAGAAGAGCTTGTTGAACACCAGCGCGGCGGCGGATCCGTAGAGAAAGAAGTCGTACCACTCGATGGTGGTGCCGATCAGGCTCGCGGCGACGATGCGCTTGAGGCTGGTGGGTGGTGGGGCAGCGGTCGCGGGGGAGGGCATCGGCACCACTTCCTGACGATGGGCAGCAACGATCCGTGTCGCCACACCGTAGGAACGTGCAGGTCAGGCGCACATGTGGCGGGACGCCACACTTCGGGCCCCGACCGTGCGCGCGGGCACCATGACGCGGGGCGGATCCGCACGTCGACACTGCGGACTAGCTTGCTAGGATGCTAGCATCGCCCTCGTGAGCGATGAGGAAGTCAAGCAGTTCAACGTTTACCTGCCGATCGGGCTGATCAAGCAGGTCAAGTACCGCGCCATCGAGTCGGGTATGTCGCTGTCGGCGCTGGTCGCCGACGCACTGCGTGCCTACCTCGACGACGCTCATGGGCGCGAACAGCAAT
This sequence comes from Streptomyces sp. NPDC033270, assembly GCF_055576575.1. NCBI lineage: Bacteria > Bacillati > Actinomycetota > Actinomycetes > Kitasatosporales > Streptomycetaceae > Streptomyces > Streptomyces sp. NPDC033270. The sequence goes on along the minus strand of NZ_JBVIRA010000010.1, from coordinate 167,302 downwards.
CGACCGAGAAGGGGGCCTGACATGGCGACCGAAGGCATCGAGGCGGTCTTCCTGACCACCCACAACTGGGGCAGGGCGGCGAAGTTCTTCCAGTCGCTCGGCTACGAGTTGGAGTTCTCGACCGACCACAACTCCGGCCGGCTCCGCAACGGCGACGGGCCGTACGTCTTCATCGCCGAGATTCCCGAGGACCAGGAGCCCCGGACGCAGATGGTGCTGAAGGTGCCGGACGCCGACACCTTCCGTCCCGATCCCGCCGTCGAGGTGGTCACGCCTTTCGAGGACACCCATTACGGGACCAGGGAGATGACCGTCCGCGACCCCGACGGGCGGCTGTGGAGCCTCCAGGCTCCCGCCGAGAACTGACCGCGTCGAAGAGGGGGACACCATGGCAGACGCGCAGACCGAGGAGCCGGACAACACCGCGGTGCGCACCGCCCTGTGGCGGGCACTGCACGTCCGGGCCGACTCGCCACCGCATGTGCTCGAGGACGAGATCGGCCTGCGGCTGGCGGGATCCGACGACGACTGGCGCCGCCGCCCGGACATGGACCCGCACGCCACCAGAGGATTCCGGGCGGCCATCGTCGCCCGCGCCCGTTTCATCGAGGACCTGATCGTCCAGCAGGCCGACCGTGGCGTCACCCAGTACGTCGTCCTGGGAGCCGGCCTGGACACCTTCGCCCAACGTAGGCCGGAGGTCGCCTCCCGCCTACGGGTCTTCGAGGTCGACCAGCCCGGCCCCCAGGCATGGAAGCGCCGGCGCCTGGTCGAACTCGGCTACGGCATCCCCGACTGGCTGCACCTGGTGCCGGTCGACTTCGAGGCGAGCGAGGACTGGCTGAAGAAACTGGCCGCTGCGGGATTCGATGCCGATCGGCCCGCGGTCATCGTCTCCACCGGCGTCACCATGTACCTCACCAAAGACGCCACGGCGGCCACCCTGCGCCAGATCGCCGGGCTCGCCGCCGGCTCGACGCTCGCCATGACCTTCCTGCTGCCGATCGAACTGCTCGACGACGCCGATCGCCCCGGCCTCCGGGCGAGCCGGCAAGGCGCACAAGCATCCGGAACGCCGTTCATCAGCTTCTACACCCCTCCCGAGATGCTGGCCCTGGCCCGCGAAGCCGGCTTCGACGACGCCCGACACGTGCCGGGAGCCTCGCACGCCGAGCGCTACTTCGCCGATCGCACCGACGGCCTCCGACCGTCCAGCGGAGAGGACCTGCTGCTGGCCACCATCCGCCACGACGGCGAGCCGCCGGCGGAACGCGGCGGGCCTGCCGCCCCCTGACGCCACGGCAGCGCCCGGGTGCCCGCCGCCGAGCCGGTGACGGGCACCCGGGCGTCGTCACTTGTGGTCGCGGAGGAAGGCGGGGATCTCGCCGAGGGTCGGGTGGTTCGGCAGGGGTGCCGGCTTGTCCTGAAGGAACGCGGTGATGGTGGCGGCGGCCCGGTCGTTGTTGCCGTCGAGGCCGTTCCACATGTGGTGTCCGACGCCGGGCAGGTACTGCGTGCGCTGGATGGCGGGATCCTCGGCAAGGACGGCGGTCGCCCATTGACGGACCTGGGAGGAGCACTCGGCGATCATCAGCATCGCGGGGGTACGGGAGTGCCTCAGTTGTGGGGCGATGGCGGGGGAGTCCTTGATGGTCTGCTGGATGCGGAGGCTGGCGGCAGAGCTGAAGGAGAAGTTCCGTGCCGTGTCCTCCACGGGGATGCGGTGCGCGTCGCGCGCGCAGTAGGCGGATGCGGTGTCGCTGCCGAGATCGGCGGCGGCGAACGCGTTGTCGCCCTCGGCCTGGCCGATCAGTCCGGTGTCGGGGGTGAGGAGCCCGAGTCGCATGAGGCCGAATGCGACGGCGTACCGGGGAACGCGTGTCGACCGCGGTCCGGTCATGGTCGGCGCGAGGTCGCGCGCGGACTCTCGGCCCTTGTGGCCGGTGAGGCGCGCGGTGGGGCCGTCCATCGGGCCGGGGTCGGCGATGATCGCCCGGTGCAGGCGCGCCGCGACGCGCGGGTCGGCCAGGGCTCGTGTGAGCACGACCCCGCCCGAGGAGAATCCGAGGATGTCGACCCTGCCCTTGCCCAGGCGATCGACGAAGGCGGCGAGATCGCGGACCGACCTGGAAATCGTGTACCGGCCCATGGGGAGCAGGTCGCTTCGTCCCCCGCCGGCCTGCTCGTAGGCGTAGACGTCATGGCCCTGTCGCGCCAGGAGTTGCAGGAACCGGTGGTCGAGCACTGAGATGCCGCGCACCGGCCCGCCGTTGAGGTACACGAACGGAACGGGGTGTCGGGTGGCGGTCTTCGCGGGCGGGTAGTGGTACACCGCGACCCGGCTGCCTGTGGCCAGGGCCCAGTGCTGGGTGGCCACGAAAGGCAGGTCGGGCGGGGGTCGCCGCGCCGTGGGCGCGGTCGGGACGCAGACCGACGCCGTCAGCGCCGCCGCGACGACCACCGGCAGGAACGGTACGAGCCGCGCCGGCCCGGTACGGCGCCGGCCCCGCCACAGTGCGGCGACAGTCGCGACTACCAGGGTCGCCCACCACGCCGGGAGCCCCGAACCCGCCCCGTCCGTGAGGACGATGAGCGCCAGGAAGAGGACCACCAGCCCCGCGATGGCGGCCAGGGCCGGCACCAGGCGGCCGGCCATGCGGGCAGGGCGTATCACGGACGTGGGCATGAGGCCGGCCTCCAGTAGTTTCAGAACGCTGTTTCAAAACGACGTTATCAGAGTCGGTAAGCTGGTCGTCGTGGGTCGGCCGAGAACGAACGATGAGAGCGTCAAAGAGCGGCTTGTGGTGTGCGCGACCGAGATGCTCGCCACCCGTCCGCGCGAGTCGGTCACGGTGCGCGCCCTGGCCGCTGTCGCGGGGACGTCGACGACGGCGGTGTACTCCTTGTTCGGCGGCAAGGACGGGCTGATCGGCGAGGTGCGCAACAGGGCCGTCGCCGGCCTGTTCCAGGAGGTGTCGGCGGTGCCGACCTCCGAGGACCCCCTCGCCGACCTCTACGCACTGGCCGCCGCATACCGTCGATGGGGACGCGAACACAGCCACCTCTACTCGGTGTTGTTCGGCGGTGTGCAATCCTTCGACCCGTCGGGCGCGGTCGGCACCGGCGACCCCATCCGGCCGCTCCTCGCGGCGATCGACCGCGCCGTGGCGGAGTCCGTCCTCGCCGGCGACGCGACGTTCATCGCGCTCTCGCTCTGGGTCGCCCTGCACGGGCTGGTGACGCTCGAACTGGCCGGAGCCCTCGACGCCGCCACGGCCGAGGCCGCATTCCGCTCGACGATTCCCGCGACGTTGCGCGGCTGGACGACCCCCGAGGTGTTCGGCGACCTTCGACGCGCCGACCCCGCCCCGTAACAACGGGTCTTCAGCAACAGCTCGCCGGAGGGGCGGGCCGGTGAGCCGCTACTTCTTGCCGGCGTCGAGCTGGACGCAGCACTCGCCCGGGCGGGGCGCCAGGACGGCCTCCACGCCGCTGACCTCCAGGCCTTCGAGGTAGCCGGCGAGGAAGGCGTGGTTCATCCCGCAGACCAGGTCGGGAGCCTTGCTCGCCAGGGGGTGGAAGGGGCAGTTGCGCAGCCGGAGCCGGGTGGGGGTTTCGCGGACCGGTTCGAAGCCGTGCCGGTCGAGCATCCGCTCGCAGACGTTCAGTCCGCGTTCTGCGCCGAGCCGGCCGGGGCGGGTCTGCTCGCGTTCGGCCTCGCCCAGTTCCCGGCCGCGCCGGCCGGCCGTCCGTACGGCGGCGTGCGGCGCGGTTTCCCTGTCGGCCTCGGTCAGCACGGCTTCCAGAAGGAGGTCGGCGAGCAACTCGTGGCGACGGTCGGGGATGCTGACGCGGATGTCGTTGTCGGTGGGTTCGTAGACCTTGGGCTGGCGGCCGACCTTCCGGATCCCGGTCGGGGAGGCGTAGCGGGCGCGCAGCAGGCCGGCATCGACGAGCTTGTCGAGGTGGAAGGCGGCGAGCTTGCGGGAGATGCCCACGCTGGCGGCCGCCTCGTCCCGGGTCACGGGGCGGCGCTGGCGCCGGATGAAGGCGAACATCTTCCGCCGCGAGTCCTCGCCCAGGACGCTGACGGACTCGATCGCGGCGTCAGCCGCCGGGGGCTGCGGGGTTGCGTCGGAGGCCACCTCTCCAGATTAACGCGCATTTCCGTGGGTCGAACCAGCAACTTTTCACTCGATGGGGCGTAGGGCTGCGTCCTTGACGCCTTCGCCGAATAAGACCAAAATTTGTTGGTGAAACTCCAGGTGGCGACGAAAGGTGGTGGTGGACATGGACGATCCGATGGCCGAGCGGGCCAAGGCGCCGGTGAGCGCCGCGCTCGCCGGTCCGTACGGGCACCCCTTCCATCCGATGCTGGTCACCGTGCCGATCGGCGCGTGGGTGGGCAGTTTGGTGCTCGACGTCGCGTCCCACCTGGTGCACGACCCGGCCCCCCTGGTCGCCGGCGCGAGGTGGCTGATCGCGATCGGGGTGATCGGGGCGCTGGCCGCGGCGATGCCCGGCTTCCTGGACCTGTTCGCGATCCCGCCCGGCACCCGGGCCTTCCGCGTCGCCCTCGTCCACATGTCGCTCAACCTGCTGGTGACCGCCGCGTACGCCGGGAACTTCCTGTGGCGGCACGCGGAACGAGAGGCACCGGGCGGCGCCGGCACCGGGATGCTCGCGCTGAACGCCGTGAGCCTGGCGGCGTTGGCCGTCTCGGGACACCTGGGCGGGAAGCTCGCCTACCGCTACGGAGTCCGGGTCGCGGACGAGGCCACCCAGGCCGAGGGATTCGCCCCCGTCCGCGGCCGTCCGAACCGGTCGGCCGACTGACCACGCCTTCGCGGCAACCACCGACCACCCGACCACCCGGTCCCACGACTCGCGGCCACGGCCGGCCGCCCCGCCCCTACAACCGCCCGGCAAAGGCCGCGCGCAGCCGCTGCCGTGCCGGGATCCCCCTTCCGACAAGGAGTCCTCATGGACATCGCCGCACTGATCACCTGGGTGATCACCGCGCTCGGCGGTTTCTACCTGCTCGGCGCCTGGCTCTCCCGCGGAGGTGCCAAGGGCGGCAGCAGCCGGCTGCCCGTCCCGGTCGTCTTCGGCCACTTCGCGCTCGCCGCGATCGGCCTGGTCGTCTGGATCGTCTACCTGATCACCGACAGGGACGTACTGGCCTGGACCGCCTTCGGGCTGCTCGTGCCCGTCGCCCTGCTCGGCTTCACGATGCTGGCCCGTTGGCTCCCCGTCGGCCGGGCCGAAGCCGCCACCGCGGGCGCCCCGGCCGCGCGGCCCGAGCCCGCCGAGCGGCACTTCCCCGTCGCGGTGGTCGCCGCGCACGGCATCCTCGCCGTCGCCACCGTCGTCCTGGTCCTGCTCACCGCCCTGGGCATCGGTGGAGGCTGACATGGCCCACCGTCCCCACACCGCCGCGCACCCGGCCCCCGGTGATCCTGAGATACCGGAGCCGGCCCCGGCCGTGCTGCGCGTCGTCCACCCGACGGACGGCATCGACCCGGCCGCCGCCGAACGCGCCGCCGGGCAGTTCCTGCAGGCCCTCGGCATCTCCACCGAGAGCGAGAGCCTGCGGGGGACCCCCGGGCGCATGGCCCGTGCCTACGCCGAGCTGTTCAGCCCCCGCCCGTTCGACCTGACCACCTTCCCCAACGACGAGGGCTACGACGAACTCGTCCTGGCCCGCAGCATCCCGGTGCGCTCGGTGTGCGAGCACCATCTGCTGCCGTTCGTCGGCACCGCCCACGTCGGCTACCTGCCCGGCCGCCGGATCCTGGGCCTGTCGAAGCTGGCCCGCGTCGTCGAACACTTCGCCTGCCGCCCGCAGGTCCAGGAACGCCTCACCAAACAGGTCGCCGACTGGCTGCAGAACCAACTCGAACCCAAGGGCGTGGGCGTCGTCATCGAGGCCGAACACACCTGCATGACCTTGCGCGGAGTCCACGCCACCGGCTCCAGCACCCTCACCTCGACCCTCCTCGGCACCCTGCGCAGCGACGCCCGCTCCCGCGCCGAGTTCCTCGCCCTGGCCGGGCTGACCACCTGACACCCACGGCGCGCACCGCCGCGCCGTACGGAACCGAAAGCACCGCACCATGGAGATCTGGATCAACCCCGACTGCTCGAAGTGCCGGTCCGCACTGTCCCTGCTCGACGCGGAACAGGCCCGGTACACGGTCCGGTACTACCTGGAGGAACCGCCGACCGCGGAGGAGATCGACACCGTCCTGCGGCGCCTGGAGCTGGAGCCCTGGGACATCACCCGCCTCGGCGAACCGGCCGCGGCCGCGCTGGACCTCGCCACCTGGCCGCGCGAACCGGCCGACCGCGCCCGGTGGATCGAGGCCTTGGCCGGCCACCCCACCCTGATCCAGCGACCGATCATCACCGCGGACGACGGCACCGCGGTGCTGGGGCGCTCCGCGGAGTCGGTACGTGCCGTCCTGCCGCAGCCCGGCAACTCCCCGGCGTCGGCCGCACACGACTGACCCACCGCGCGCCGCACCGCCCCTCGTGGCCTGCCGCCCTTGCCGCCCCTGGCGCCGAACGCCCACCAGGCCTGACGTACCGTGACGCCGATGCGATCGCCGAGGGCGCGCAGCGGCCGGGTCTCGGGAGGGCACGTGGCGTTCGGACAGGTGGTCCGCCGAGGTGTGCGGCTCGGTGTGCGCATCGGACTGGTGCCGACGATCATCTTCGGTTCCGTATGGATCGTTTCCGTCGCGGGGTGGCTCCTCACCGGACTGCACCGCGGCGCCCTGGCAGGCCTGGTGCACGGCCTCACCGCGGTCGGCGGAAGCATGGCGGTCGGCGTTCTGCTCGGTGCGGTGACCGGTGGCGTACTCGCGCTGTCCCCCGAGTGGCTCGCCGCGCGGGCCCCGCTGCGGGGACTGCTGGCCGGAGCCGTCGCGAGCACGGTGTTCCTGGGCGAAACCGCGGTGGTGGCAGTCGCCACCGACGGCGGCTACGCGCCGATGCTGCTCACCCTCCTCTCCACGCCGGTGGTGGGTTTCGCGGCGGCCGCACACAGCGGGGACGTGCTGGGGCGCACGCACTACCACCCGTGGCTGTGGAGCAAGGGGCGGGCCCGGTAGGCCGGGTCCACGGGCCGATGCGCAGGCGTGGTCCTCAGGACGCGTCCGCGCCGTCGCCGTGCGGTGCGGTCGGGGACGTCAGCGACGCCAGGTAGTCGTCGAGGAGCTCCGCCTGGCGCCGGGCCGGGAACGCCGTGGGGTCGAACAGGCTCTGCACCACCAGCCCGAGCACGAAGGCCTGGGCGCCGGCCGCGATGCGCGCCGGGTCCCCGGCCGGCAGTTCGCCCAGCCGCTGGGCCGCGGCGATCAGGTCGCTCAGCCTGGCGCGGCTCTGCGCGTACCTGCGGGCGTGGTCGCCGCTCAGGGCGGAGTCGGCGAGGGCGACATCCCAGGAGGACACCCAGATCCGGTTGGCGTCGGTGGCCTCGGCGGTCAGCGGCAGGATGTCGAGCAGGGCAGCCCGGACGGCGGACAGGCCCGCCCCGGCAGCGCGCCGGGGGCGGGCGGCGCTGCGCTCTTCGAGCAGGTCGAGGGCGTGCGCGACCAGGTCGCGCTTGGCGGGGAAGTAGTGGGTGAGCAGGCCGGTGGTGGCGCCGAGTTCGGCGGCGACGGCGCGCAGGGTCAGCCCGCCGAAGCCGTGCGCGGCCAACACCCGCCAGACCGCCTCGGAGACATCGCGACGACGGGCCTCGTGATCCCCCTTGGTGCGTGGCATGCTGCTAGCCTACATAGTCATAACGCTTGTTACGTGAATGGGGTCACCATGTTCGCCCTCCCGCTGCGGGACAACGCCGGCCTCGAGCCGCTGGAGATATGGCACGCCGAGGAGTTCGCCGACCACCTGGAACGGGCCCGCGAGCACATCCGACCGTGGGTCGGGCCGGCGTTCGTCACCGACGACCTCGACGGAGCGCGGGCCACACTGCGCCGGTACGCCGAACGGCAGGCCGCGGACGGCGCCCGCCTGTACGGCATCCGGCTCGACGGCGCACTGGTCGGCGGCGTGATGTTCACGGACTTCAGCGCCGCCGCGGGCTCGTGCGAGATCGGGTGCTGGCTGGAGCCGGTCGCGGAGGGCCACGGCCTGGTGACCCAGGCGTGCCGCGCCCTGCTGGACTGGGCGTTCACCTGCCGGGGGCTGCACCGCGCCGAGTGGCACTGCCGGTCCGACAACGACCGAAGCGCGGCGGTGGCCAAGCGACTCGGCATGACGCTGGAGGGCGTACGGCGCGAATCCTGGCCCTACGGGGGCGCCCGCCACGACAAGCAGATCTGGGCGATCCTCGCCCGCGAGTGGCGAGCCGAGGAGCAGGCCGGCTGACGAGCGGTCGCGGTACCGAGTCGTCCGCGGGGCCGACCGGCCCGACGCGCACCGGCCGTCCCGGGATCCGGCGTGAGCCCCGGCCGCGCCCGCTACGCCGGCGCGCTGCCGGCCTGCTCGCGCAGCACCAGCCACTCCTGAAGCTCGATCAGGTTCCCTTCCGGGTCCTCCAGGTACGCGACGCGCATCCGGTCGCCCATCGGACCCGGGCCCCGGGTGAACTCCGCTCCGCGCGAGGTGAGCTCGGCGTGAGCGGCGTCCAGGTCTTCCACCCGCAGCACCACCAGCGCGCGATACCCCTCCGGCTTCGCCCCCAACCGCCCCAGCACGCCGGCCATCTGTGCCCGGTCCTGCAGCGCGATCGCGGCGTTTGCGGTGTCGGGGCTGAGCTTGGCGTACGGGCCGCTCTCGGCCTCGAACTGCGGCTTGAGCCCGAGCACATCCCGGTAGAAGCGGTAGACGGCGGGGAAGTCGGACACCAACAGACGTATCTGAGTGAGTTCCATACCCGCCTTTCTAGCCCAGTGCCGGCCCCGGCGCCGACCGATCGCGACTGGCGCTGCTGGTGCCGGATGGGGCCGCGACGCCGCGCGTGGCGGATCTTCCACCGTCCGTACGGGCCGGCGTGCGCCGTACACGGCCTCGCCGCAGTCTGGACGCATGGCCTATCGGTGCGCGACGAAAGGTAAGCAATGAGGTTCGCAGTCATCGGCGGTACCGGTCTGATCGGGTCGCAGGTCGTGAAGAAGCTGAACGCCGCGGGGCACGAGGCCGTGCCGCACTCGCTGTCCACAGGTGTCGACGTGATCACCGGCCAGGGCGTGGCGGAGGCGGTGGCTGGAGCCGACGGCGTCGTCAACCTGACGAACTCCCCGACCTTCGACGACGCCTCTCCCGCCTTCTTCCAGACCTCGATGGACAACCTCGTGGCCGCCGGCCACCAGGGCGGGGTGGGGCACTTCGTCATCCTCTCGATCGTCGGCGCGGACCAGGTGCCCGACCTCGCCTACTACCGTGCCAAGGTCCTGCAGGAAGACATCCTCAAGGCCGGGCCGATCCCGTATTCGATCGTCCGCGCCACCCAGTTCATGGAGTTCGTCGACGCCGTCATGGCCATGTCCACCGAGGGCGACACCGTCCGCCTGCCCCCCACCCCCATCCAGCCGATCGCCGCCCAGGACGTCTCCGACACCGTCGCCGAAGTCGCCGCCGGCACCCCGCTGAACGCAACCCTCAACGTCGGCGGGCCCGACGTCCATCCCCTCGACGAACTCGGCCGGATCACCCTGAACGCCCGACCCGACGGCCGCACGGTCGTCACCGACGACACCGCCGGCATGTTCGCCGCCGTCGACGGCGATGTCCTCACCACCAAGGGCGACGCACGCATCGCCCCCACCCACTACGCCGACTGGCTCACCTGACCCGGCCGACCCGGCACGGGAGACCTCGCCAGGTGCTGTTCGTCAAAGCGCCCTTGCGATCAGGTCGTCGACGGCCTGGATCACCGCGTCCGCCCGCTCCTCGTGCAGCCACCCGTGTCCCGCGTCGTCCAGGACCCGTTGCTCGCCGCGCGGGGACTCGGCGGCCACCTCGGCGTGCAGGGCGCGCTTGCCCTCGTTGATCTCGCGGAGCAGCTCGGCGGGCCACAGATGGGCCTGGGTGGCGTCGTGTCCCATGGCCGTGAGCACGATCAGCGGCACGTCGGGGGTGGCCGGGGCGTGCCGGAACTCGGCAGAGACCTTGTCGTAGAGGTTGTCGTTCTCGCGCGAGCCCGCCCGCCAAGTGGCGAGGTGACGCTCCACCAGGGGCTCGCGCACCGGCTCCGGCCAGGCGGCGAAGTGCTGGAGCAGCTGGGCGCGGGACCGTTCGAGCTGTTCCGGCGTGGGCTCGGCCGACTCCTGGCTCCGCATGTGGTCCAGCATCTCGTCGAGCTTCGCCCGCAACTGCTGGGGCGCGCGGGTCGCCAGGTCCTCGTGGAAGGGGTCGAGCAGGAGCAGGCCGGCTACCTCGTCGGGGAACCGCCTGGCGTAATGGCGCGCGTAGGCCCCGCCCAGGGAGTGGCCGATCAACAGGTAGGGGCCGGGAACGCCGACGGCGTGGAGCAGTTCATGGAGTTCGTCGGTGACTTCGGCCGCGGTGCGGGGCAGCTCGGCGGGGTGGCTCCAGCCGTTGCCTGCGCGGTCGTAGAGGACGCTCGTGGTCAGTGCGGCGACACGGTTGTGGATGTTCAGGTAGTCCAGGCTCATCATCCCCGCCCCTGCCAGGAATACCGCGGTCGGCCCGCCGGTGCCGGAGCGGTGCAGCATCAGGCGACGACCGCCGTCGAGGTCGTGCAGACGTCCCAGGGGAGGTGGCGTACGGGTCATGGGCTGCTCCTATGCGATGCCGGTGCGAGGGGTCTGCCCCTCCACACCTGTTCTCAACTTTGAGAACGGTATCACTCGTGAGATCGTATGCCCATGGACACGGTTGACCTGCTCCTGCACCCCGTACGGCTGCGCATCGTGCACACCATGTCCGGCGGCCGGACGCTGACCACCTCACAGGTGTGCGCGCTGCTGCCCGACGTGTCGAAGGCCACCGTCTACCGGCATGTGGGCCTGCTGGCCGACGGCGGCCTGCTGGAGGTCGAGGGTGAGCAGCGGGTGCGCGGCGCCGTCGAGCGGCGCTACCGGCTCCGGCGTGAGCGGGCGGTGATCGACGCCGCCACCGCCGCTTCGGTCCCGCCCGAGGATCACCGGCGGGTGTTCGCCGTGGCGATGGCGACCCTGCTGGCCGAGTTCAACGCCTACCTCGACCGGCCCGGTGCCGCCCCCGCCGCCGACCTGGTGGGCTACCGCCAGCACGCGATGTGGCTCAGCCGGGACGAACTGGCCGCGCTGATCGACGAGATGCGGGACGTCCTGATGCGCCGGATCGTCAACGAACCCTCGCCCGAGCGCACCCGCTACCTGATCAGCCCCATCCTGTTCCCCGCCGAGGAGCCACCCGCAGCCGGCGGCGAGAAGCCGTGCCCGCGCCCGGCTGACGGGACGTGAGGCCGAGCCCGGGACCCGTGCGCAACGGGTCCCGGGCGTGTCTGGCGCGGGCAGCCGGCCCGGTGGCCCTGCCGTCGCGGCTGCGCGCCCGCGGTCAGCAGGACGTCCCGCGCGCGCAGGCGACAGCGGCGGTCGCCCGGCGCCGGACCGACCGAAGGCGCCGCCGGGCGCACGGGCGGGTGCGGGATACTGCCGTACACAACTGCTGGCAAGGGGGGAGCGGTGCGACCGCTGGCGAAGAAGGATCCGCGGCAGATCGGCCCGTTCCGGATCATCGGGCTGCTCGGCGGGGGCGGCATGGGGCGGGTCTACCTCGGCCGGGCGGCGGACGGGCGGACGGTGGCGGTGAAGACCGCGCGCGCCGAACTCGCCGACGACCAGGGCTTCCGGACGCGATTCGCCCGTGAGGTGGCCGCCGCCCAGCGGGTGGGCGGACAGTTCGTGGCGCCGGTGGTCGACGCCGCGCCGCACGACGACATGCCCTGGATGGCGACCGACTACGTGCCCGGCGTCTCGCTGACCGCCGCCGTGCACGACTGCGGGCCACTGCCCGAGCACACGGTGCGGCTGCTGACCGCCGGTCTGCTGCACGCGCTGACCGCGGTGCACGCGCACGGCCTGGTGCACCGCGACCTCAAGCCGTCGAACATCCTGCTCACCGCGGGCGGCCCGCGCGTCATCGACTTCGGCATCGCGCACTCCGCCGCGGACACCGCCCTGACGACGACCGGCACCGCCCTCGGCACCCCGGGGTTCATGGCCCCCGAGCAACTGGTCATGACCGGGCCCGAGATCACCGGCGCGGCGGATGTGTTCGCGCTCGGCGGGGTGATCGTCTTCGCGGCGACGGGCGGCGGCCCGTACAGGAACGCCGAGCCGCAGATCCTCATGTACCGCACCGTGCACGAGGAGCCGCTGCTGGGCGAACTCCCGGACTTTCTGAGGGAGTTGGCGGGGGACTGCCTGGCGAAGGAACCGGCGCGGCGGCCCGCGCTGCCCGCGCTCATGGCGCGGGTGGGCGCACCGGGCCCGTACGGCGACTGGCTGCCGGAGCCGATCGCCGCACAGCTGCGCCGGCTGTCCGCGCGGCTCGGTGACCCCAGGGCCCGGGACACCCTCGCGCCGCGGCCACCGGCCGAGCAGCCCGCCGGCGTCGCCTTCGACCGGCTGCCGACCCGCACGGCTGCGGACGGCCCGGCGCCCTTGCCGCCCACCCGGCCGGCGCACCAACCGGAGCGGCCCGCGTCCCCGGGGCCGAGCCGGCGCCGGGTGCTCACCGCGCTGTCCGCCGTCGGGGTGGTGGCCGGCGGCGGGGCGCTGGCCTGGACGATGCGGTCGGACGGCGGGGCCGGCGGCAGTACCGGTACCAGCGCCGGGGGCAAGCCCGGCAGCAGCAGGAAGCCCTCCGCCCAGCTGCCGGCGGAGATACGGGCCAAGGGCATCGTCACCATCGGCTCGGACCTCGCCTACCCGCCGATGGAGTTCCTCAGGGACGGCACGCCCGCCGGCCTCGACGTCGACCTCGCCACCGCCCTCGGCCGTGAGCTGGGAGTGCGCTGCAGATTCCACAACTCCGCCTTCGACGCCCTGCTCGCCGGCCTGCAAGGGGGCCGCTTCGACCTGGTCATGTCGGCGATGACCGACACCAAGGACCGCCAGCAGGGGACCGGGGCCGGTGCGAAGACCGGCGGCGTCGACATGATCGACTACTTCAGCTCCGGTGTCGCCGTCGTCGTCCGCAAGGGCAATCCGGAGGGCATCGAGAGGCGCGAGGACCTGGCCGGCAAGACCGTCGCCGTTCAGCGCGGCACGCTGGCCCATGACCTCCTGGGCGAGCTGAACCGGCAGGTCCCCACGAAGGTGCGGATCAGGCCGTTCGACGCACCGGCCGACGTCTACGACGACGTCGCCGAGCGCCGCTCCTCGGCCTGCCTCGACGACTTCCCGGTCGCGGCCCACACCGCGGCGACCCGCTCGAACGGCGGCGCGCTCCAACTCAGCGGCACCCTGCTGGAGCCGTTTCCCCTCGGCATCGCGGTCGCCAAGGCCGACACGGCCCTGCGCGACGCCGTGCGGGCGGCCCTGGACCGCCTCATGGCGAGCGGCGAGTACCGCAAGATCCTCAAGAGGTGGTACGTCGAGGCCGGCGCGATGCAGCGGGCGCTGGTCAACGGCGGCCGGTAGCCGGCGGCGTCACTGCCAGCTGGAGACGGAGACCGACTGCACGGAGCCGCCCGGCCGCAGTGCGCCGACCTGTACCGCGCAGTGCGGTGCCGAGTAGAAGGAGCGGGACCGGTCGCCGTTGTTGTAGATCGACTGCGCGGGCTGGACGGGCGTGGCCGCGCACCCGCGCTGCGCATCCGGCACGGCCCGCATCTCCCCGTGGAAGGCGGGCTCCGGCCAGAAGCAGACCGAGCCCCGCGGGCAGCCGTGCGGGTCCGACACCTCGCCGGTCCCCGCGTGCGCCGGGACGGTGGCGGCCAGGGCGAGAGCGGCCGCGGCGGCCAGGGAACCGAGTGCCGCGGTGACGTGCTTGTGGCGCATGGGATCTCCCGTGACAGTCGAAACGTGATCCGCACGGGGCGCCCACCTGGGCCTGCGCCGGATGTGCGGGCGGGCTTGGCCTGGTCACACTCACCGGTCCGAGGAACCTTGACCAGGCCAAGGCCGTACGGACGAGTGTGTGGCAACAGCCCGCGCCACGTACGGCGTTCGAGTCGCTGTCACGCTTCCGGGCAGCCTTGTACGAGTGTCCTCGCGCGTGAGGCGACGCGTTGTTCGACTGTGCGATGCGCTGTGGTGCCGAGGCGGGCACGGCGGTGTCCCGGCCCCGGCCGCCCACTCCGTTCGATGCTCAGCGCGGAGTGATGGCGATGCCTTCGGGCTCGTGCCCGGTGGGCAGGGTGGAGCGGAGCCGCCGGGCGAAGGGATCGATGACCGACACGGTGTCGGACTGCTCGTTGGTCACCCACACCCGCCGGCCGTCCGGGGTGACGGCGACCCCCTGCGGCTGCACGCCGACGTGGACGTGGCCGACGATGTGACGGGAGGGGATGTCGATGATCAGCAGGCAGTCCCGGGCCGAATCGGCGACGTACAGGCGCCTGCCGTCGGGGCTGACCGCGTTTCCGAGTGGCGCCCGGCCCCCCGGCAGCGTGGCGACCACGGTGTCGCTGTGGGGGTCGATGACCGACACCGTGCCGGAGCCGGTGTTGGAGACGAACACCCGGTTGCCGGAGGGCGAGGAACTGATCCCGCTGGGGAAGTCCCCCACATGGATCTCCCGGATCGCGTGCGAGCCCGGGTCGAGCACGGTCACCTCGCCGCCGCCGTTGTCGGTCACATAGGCGCGTCCGTCCGGAATCGTGGTGATGCTGTGCGGCAGCGGCCCCACCGGCACGGTGGCGACCACATGGCGGGCCCGTACGTTGATGACCGAGACCGTGTCCGAGCCGAAATTGGCCACCAGCACACGGTGGCCGTCGCGGGACGGCATCGCCGCGAAGGGCCGGCGCCCCACATGCACGGTGGCGATGACGAGCCGGGAGGCGGTGCCGATGAAGGAGACGGTGTTCGAACGGCTGTTGGCGACATAGACCACCTCGCCGTCCGGCGCCGCACCCACTCCGGTAGGACCGTGGCCCACCTGGACGTCGCCGACCCGGCGGTCCAGACGGGTGTCGTACGTCGAAACGGTCGCCGAGCCGCTGTTGGCCACGTAGGCGCTGACGCGCACGGGGTAGCGGGCGGCGGAGTGCCGGGGCGGGGGGTTCGGTGGTGTGCCGGCCGCGGCCAGCGCGCAGAGCAGCAGCACGGTGGTGGCCGAGCTCCACCACAGGCGACGGCGGCGGGACGGTGGCGGAAGGTTGGGATGGTGCGTGTCGGGTGCTTTGCCGGGCGGGGCGCTGGTAAGAGGGAAGCGGTGCATGGCTCTCCTGGAACAATAGTGATCATTACGGCTCCACAAGACCAGGGATCCCGGGCCACCGCCCTCGGCCATGCCCCAGGGGAGTGAACCGCCACCGACTCGTTGTGCGGTGCACGCGGTCTGCCGTCGCCCGGTTGGCCGAACGGACGGATCGCCGATCCGTCCGTGCGGAGGCCGGCCGGGTCCGGCCCGGTCGGCGGCGCCCGCCTTTGGCCACCCGCCGGGCGGCCCGCGCGAGACCGCCCGCACGGTGCCCGCCGCACCGGCCGGGCCGGCCGACCGCCATACTGCGTGCGTTCTTTCCGACGCCCGAAGGGAACCGCACGTCGTGCCCTCTCCTGCCGAACTCACCCTCACCCGCACCTCGGTGGCGATCGTCGGTGCCGGTCCCGCCGGCCTGGTCGTCGCGAATCTGCTGCGCGCCGCCGGTGTGGACTGCGTGGTACTGGAGGCGGAGAGCCGGGAGTTCATCGAGCGGCGGCCGCGTGCCGGGTTCATCGAGGAGTGGGCGGTGCGCGCGCTGGCCCGGCACGGGCTGGCCGACCGGCTGCTCGAACGGGCCGAGACCCAGGCGGAGTTCGAGTTCCGGTTCGACGGCGAGCGGCACACGGTCCGCACGGCGGAGCTGTCGGGGCGGCGCCACTTCGTCTATCCCCAGCCGCTGCTGGTCACCGACCTGGTCGCGTCGTACGTGGACACCGCGGGCGGCGACGCCCGCTTCGGCGTACGCGAGGTGCGGCTGCACGACCTGACCGGCGAGCGGCCCGCCGTGTCGTACACCGATCCGGCGACCGGCGCCCGGCACCGGGTCGAGTGCGAGTTCATCGCGGGCTGCGACGGCGCGCGCGGGGTGACCCGGGCCGCGATACCCGCCGACCGGGCGGCCCTGACCCGCTACGACCACGGCGTCGCCTGGCTCGCCCTGCTCGCCGAGGCCCCGCCCTCCGCCCAGGGCGTGGTCTTCGGCATCCACGAGCGCGGATTCGGCGCCCATATGGCCCGCAGCCCCCAGATCACCCGTTACTACCTCCAGGTCGCCCCCGGCGAGGACGCCCGCAACTGGCCGCACGACCGGGTGTGGGACGAACTGCGGCTGCGCCTCGCCGCGGCCGGGGCCCCGTCGCTGAACGAGGGGCCCCTGCTCGAAAGGGTGGTTCTGGACATGCACAACTACGTACTGGAGCCGATGGCGTACGGCCGTCTGTACCTGGCGGGCGACTCGGCGCACCTGGTCGCCCCGATCGCCGCGAAGGGCATGAACCTCGCGATCAATGACGCGCTGCTGCTCGCCGATGCGCTGATCGCGCACCGCGGGGGCGACGACAGCGGCCTGGACGCCTACTCGACGGCGTGTCTGCGCCGGGTCTGGCAGTACCTGGAGTTCTCGCAGTGGCTGTCCGAGACGCTGCACGGCGCCTCCTCCGGCGACCGGTTCCGGGCGGGCACGGCGTCGGCCCGGCTGCGTCGGCTGCTGGGCTGCGAGTCCGCGGCCCAGGCGTTCGCCGGGCTGTACATCGGGGAGGAGGCCGATCTGTGAGACGGGGCGGGAAGCCGCCGGGAGGTGGTAGAACCTTCGCGAAACCTAGTGTTGAGGTACAGAGAAGGGAGACGTCATGTCCTCGAAGCGCCGTCGCAAGAAGAGGGCCCGCCGCAAGGGCGGAGCCAACCACGGCAAGCGGCCGCAGTGCTGATCTGAGGGCCACACCCGGTCCCCGGCCCAAGGGGCACCCCGTGTGCCCCTTGGGTATGGCCCTGTATGACCTGGTTGACGGCGGATGGACCCGGGTGTCCTATCATCGATCGATGATCTTCATCGTCGTCAAGTTTCCCGTAAAGCCCGAGCACGCCGAAGAGTGGCCCCGGCACGTCGAAGCCTTCACCGCCGCCACCCGCGCCGAACCGGGCAACCTGTGGTTCGAGTGGTCCCGCAGCATCGAGGACCCCCACACCTACGTCCTGGTCGAGGCGTTCAAGGACGACGCCGCCGAAGCGCACGTCAACTCCGACCACTTCCGCGCCGGCCTGGAGACCATGCGTCCCCTGCTGCGGCGCACGCCCGACATCGTCAGCACCACCATCGAGGGCGCGGACGGCTGGAGCGCGATGGGCGAGATCACCATCGACTAGGGCGATGTGCGACGACTGGCGTCCATGCCCCCTCGGACAGGCCCTAGCCGACCAGGTGGCCGACGAACCAGTCCCTGGCGAGATCGGCGACCTGGTCGAGGGCGCCGTGCTCCTCGAAGAGGTGGGTGGCGCCGGGGACGATCTCCAGCTGGGTTTCGCAGCGCAGCGCCGCCTCGGCCTCGCGGTTGAGGTCGAGGACCAGGGGGTCGTTGCCGCCCACGATGAGGAGCGTCGGGGCCCGTACGCCGGCGAGCAGCGGCCCGGCGAGGTCGGGGCGGCCGCCGCGGGAGACCACGGCGCCGATGTCCGCGTTGGGGGAGGCGGCGGCCCGCAGCGCCGCCGCGGCGCCGGTGCTCGCGCCGAAGTAGCCGATCGGGACGGCGGCCCGGCCGCGCAGCCAGTCGGTGGCGTCGGTCAGCCGCTCGGCCAGCGTCTCGATGTCGAAGACGTTCGCCCGGTTGGCCTCCTCCGCCGGTGTGAGCAGGTCGAAGAGCAGGGTCCCCAGGCCCGCCCGGTTCAGGGCCGTGGCGACCAGGCGGTTGCGCGGGCTGTGGCGGCTGCTGCCCGAGCCGTGGGCGAACATCACGATCGCCTTGGCACCGGCGGGCAGGTTGAGGTCACCGGTCAGCCGGACACCGGCGGCGTCGATCGCCACCTCCTCCGCCACGTCCGCACCGCCCTCCGCATCGGCCAGCGGATCGCTGTCCGCGGCCGTGCCCTCCCCCTGCGCGGCCCGCTCCAGCAGGGACACCACCTCGTCGTCAGGGGTCTGGGAGAAGTCCCGGTACCACTCGCCGACGGCGGCGAAGCCGAACGGGGTGGACAGGCAGACGAATTCATCGGCCTTGCTGCGGAGCCGATCGGCCGCGTCCGGAGGCGCGACCGGTACGGCCAGCACCACACGGGTCGCGCCCTGCGCCCGTACCACCTCGCACGCGGCGGCCGCCGTGGCACCGGTGGCGATCCCGTCGTCCACCACGATCGCCGTCCGCCCCTCCAGATGCAGTCGGGGCCGGCCGGCGCGGAACCTGTGCGCCTGCCGTAGGAGTTCCGCCTCCTCGGCCTTCTCGACAGAGTCCACATCCGACTGGTCGAGCCGGCCGCGGCGGACGATGTCGTCGCTGATCACCCGGACGCCGCCCTCCCCGATGGCGCCGAACCCCAGCTCGCGCTGGTAGGGGACCCCCAGCTTGCGGACCACGATCACATCGAGCGGCGCCTTGAGCGCCCGCGCCACCTGGAAGGCCACCGGGACCCCGCCGCGGGGCAGGCCCAGGACGACGGGCTCCGCACCCTCCAGGTGCCGTAGCGCTTCGGCGAGGCGCTGCCCCGCATCCGTACGGTCGGTGAACAGCACAGTGTGCACCCCCTACCCAGGGGAGACGGAAGCCACGTCCACACCTCACCTCCGAACTACCGCAGATGCCGGTGCTCCGCAAGTCGGGAGGCCGGTGCCGTGCGGCCGTGGGCCCGGACCGGGCGGGGCGTGGTTACCGTCGGCGTATGGCAGGAATCGGAGCGGTTCTGATCGACATCGACGGCGTGCTCACGGTGTCCTGGAAGGCGCTGCCCGGCGCCGTCGAGGCCATGGACCGGCTGCGCGCCGCGGGCGTTCCGCTCGCCCTGGTCACCAACACCACCTCACGCACCCGCGCCGAGATCGCCCAAAGGCTCGCCGCGGAGGGCTTCGCGGTCGACGCCGACGACATCCTCACCGCCCCCGCCGTGACCGCCGCCTACCTGCGCGCACACCATCCGGGTGCGCGCTGTCTGCTGCTCAGCAGCGGCGAGGTGGGGGACGACCTGGAGGGCGTGGAGATCTGGACGGGCGGCGGCGCCAAGGGGGGCCGGGACGGGCCGGACGTGGTGGTGCTCGGCGGGGCGGGCGAGGAGTTCGACTACCCGGCGCTCAACGCCGTCTTCGGGTACCTGCGGCGCGGTGCCCGGCTGGTCGCCATGCACCGGAACCTGTACTGGCGGACGGCGGGCGGGCTCGACCTCGACACGGGGGCGTTCCTGCTGGGCCTGGAGCGGGCCTCCGGGGTCGAGGCGGTGGTCACCGGCAAACCGGCCGCGGAGTTCTTCGCCGCCGCGCTGGCGCATCTCGACGTCCCCGCCTCGGCGGCGCTGATGGTGGGCGACGACATCGAGTCGGACGTGCTGGCGGCCCAGCGCTGCGGGATCACCGGCGTCCTGGTCAGGACCGGAAAGTATCTGCCGGACACGCACCGGGCGGCCCGCGGCACCCCGGACCACGTCCTCGACTCGTTCGCCGACCTGCCGGACCTGCCCGGGCTGCTCGGACGGTGACCGCGGGTGACGCTACGGGGTGCCGGGCGTGCTGAGCAGCGTCGCGATGTCCGCGGCCTGCCAGCGGCCGGACGCTCCGGGGCAGCCCGCCAGATACTCCGCGGTCCTGAGCGGGCTCCACCCATGGGAGTCGATGATGCCGGCCGCGATGTGCTCCAGGTAGGCCGCGGAGGGCGCATTCAGGTTCACGGCGATGTCGTCGCTGCTCCACGGGGCAGTGAGGGTCAGTACCGGCAAGCCGTCCAGCGCTCCGGCGCACACCAGGGTCTCGTACCGGCCGGGGCCGATTTCGGCCCGGCCGTGGGCGAGCACATCGGTCAGATCGAGCTCGTCGCCCGGCTCGCGGTCCATCTCCTGGGCGGCGAGGTCGGAGAACTGGGAGACCGTCAGAAGGTAGGCCCGCCCCGGGAGTTCGGCGGGAGCCTGCCGATCCGGTGCGTAGTCGGGGTCGTAGAAGGCCCGGCCCCCGGTCCACAGCGTCGATTCGGTGGCGAAGTACATCCGGCCCGGCAGCATGACCGGCGTGGTGTCCGCGGGCGGGCGGGGGTCCCGGCAGCCGGGGTGGCTGCGCAGCCCGCCGGGGGGCCGGCCGCCGGCGAGGTAGTACGTCAGCCGGTCGAGGTGCATGTTGGAGCCGTACGCGGCGTACCAGAGCCGACGGCCGGGGCGCCGGCCGTCGGCGGGATGCGGGGCTTCGGGTCGTCGGGGCCGGATCACGTCCTCACGTTACGCGGCCACGTCCGGCCCGCCGGGCAGCCGCTCCGCGGCAGGGGCGGGTCCGGGCCGCCGACCCGCCCCTGCCGGACGCGGGCCGGGCGGGCGGGGACGGCACCGCGGAGGCACCATGGCCCTATGCTGCTGGCCGAGCTCGCGCGGGTGTCGGGGGCGGTCGCCGCGACATCGGCGCGCTCACGGAAGATCGCGCTGCTGGCCGGGCTGTTCCGGGCCGCCGCCCCCGAGGACGCCCCCGTGGTCATCCCGTATCTGGCCGGGCGGCTGCCCCAGGGGCGGATCGGGGTCGGCTGGAGCGTGCTGCGCGAGCCGGTCGCGGCGGCGGAAACCGCCACCCTGACGGTGGGCGAGGTGGACGCGGCGCTGACCGGCCTGGCCGGCGTCTCGGGGGCCGGGGCGCAGCAGGAGCGGCGCACACGGGTGCGGGCGCTGCTGGCCGCGGCGACCGCCGAGGAGCAGCGGTTCCTGGTGGGACTGCTCACCGGCGAGGTGCGCCAGGGCGCGCTGGACGCCCTCGCGGTCGAAGGGCTCGCCGCGGCGAGCGACGTGCCCGCGGCGGAGGTGCGCCGGGCCGTGATGCTGGCGGGATCGCTGCCGGATGTCGCGTCGGCGCTGCTCGCCCAGGGGCCGCCGGCGCTCGCACAGTTCCGCCTCACCGTCGGCCGGCCCGTCGGGCCGATGCTCGCGCACAGCGCCAAGTCGGTGGCCGAGGCGATCGACCGGCTCGGCGCCTGTGCCGTGGAGGAGAAGCTCGACGGCATCCGCGTACAGGTGCACCGGGACGGGCCCGACGTCACGATCCACACCCGCACGCTGGACGAGGTCACCGCCCGTTTGCCCGAGGTCGTCGCGGTCGCCCGGGCGCTGCCGGCCGAGCGGTTCATCCTGGACGGCGAGGTGATCGCCCTGGACGGCGCGGGCCGGCCGGTGCCGTTCCAGCGGGTCGCGGGCCGCTTCGGCTCGCGGGTCGACGTCGCCGCCGCGCAGGCCGCGCTGCCGCTGTCCCCGGTCTTCTTCGACGTGCTGTCGCTCGACGGCCGCGATCTGCTGGAACTGCCCGGCGCACAGCGGCACCGCGAACTGGCCGGGCTGGTCCCCGAGCATGTGCGGGTGCGCCGCTGCGTGGTGGCGGACCCGGCCGACGCCGCGGCGCGGGCGGCGGCCGAGGAGTTCTGGTCCCGGACGCTGCGCCGGGGCCATGAGGGCGTGGTGGTCAAGGCCCTCGACGCCCCGTACAGCGCCGGCCGCCGGGGCGCCGCATGGCTGAAGGTGAAGCCCGTACACACCCTCGACCTGGTGGTGCTCGCGGCGGAGTGGGGCCACGGCCGGCGCACCGGGAAGCTGTCCAACCTCCACCTCGGCGCGCGCGGGCCGGACGGCGGATTCGTCATGCTGGGCAAGACCTTCAAGGGGCTCACCGACGCCACCCTCGACTGGCAGACCGAGCGGCTGCGGGCGCTCGCGGTGGCGGACGACGGCCACGTCGTGACGGTGCGTCCGGAACTCGTCGTGGAGATCGCCTACGACGGGCTGCAGACCTCGTCGCGCTACCCGGCGGGGGTGACCCTGCGCTTCGCGCGGGTGGTGCGCTACCGGGAGGACAAGACGGCGGCGGAGGCGGACACGGTGCGGACCGTGCTCGCCGCACATGATGCCGACGGGGGAGCGTAGGGCCGTGGCGGGCAGGCGGAGTGCCGGGCTGCTGCTGTACCGCGGCGGCGGCCAGGGCACCGAGGTCCTGCTGGCGCACATGGGCGGTCCGCTGTGGGCCCGGCGGGACGCGGGCGCCTGGTCGGTGCCCAAGGGGGAGTACCTGCCGCCGGAGGAGGCGCTGGACGCGGCGCGGCGGGAGTTCGAGGAGGAGCTGGGGATGCCGCCGCCCGACGGGCGGTACGTGCCCCTGGGGGACGCCCGCCAGTCGGGCGGCAAGGTGGTGACCGTCTGGGCCGTCCACAGCGATCTCGATCCGGAGCGGATCGTGCCCGGCACCTTCGCCATGGAATGGCCGCGCGGCTCCGGGGTGATCCGCAGCTTTCCCGAGATCGACCGGGTGGCGTGGTTCCGGCCGGAGGAGGCCGGGGAACGGCTGGTCAAGGGCCAGCGGGTGTTCCTGGAGCGGCTGGCGGAGCGGCTCTCGAGCCGGGGAACGGCCCCATGACGGCCGGGCCGCCCCAGGCCTTGACCCATCGGACAGGCCCTACGGCAGCACCTGGATCTTCCGCCCTTCGCCCGCCTGGAACCGGCCCAGCCCCTCCGCGTAGTCGTCCAGCGGCAGCCGGTCGCTGATGAACACCTCCGGATCGAGGACACCGGCCGCGAAGAGCCCGGCGGCGCGTTCGTAGCTGTGCAGGACGGCCATCGAGCCGGTGATGGTGATCTCCTGGTGGTAGATGCGGTACGGCTCGATGGTGGCGCGCGCGGCGTAGTCGGCGACGCCGAACTGGAGGAAGGTGCCGCCCCTGCCGACCCGGCCCAGCGCGTCCTGGATGGCGCGCTCGTTGCCGGTGGCGTCGATGACCACGTCCCAGCCGCGCGGGCGGTCCAGCTCGTCGGCGGAGCCGGCCGCGTTGCTGCAGCCCAGGGTGCGGGCGGTGGCCAGCCGGTGGGGGTTGATGTCGACGACGTCGACGCCGGCCGCGCCGGTGCGCTTGGCCAGCTCCAGCATCATCAGGCCCATCGTGCCCGAGCCGTAGATCAGGACGTGGGTGCCCAACTGCTGGGAGCGCAGGATGTCGTAGCCGCGTACGGCGCAGGACAGCGGCTCGATCAGGGCCGCGTCCTCGGTGCGTACGTGGTCGGGCAGCTTGACGCAGTTCGCGACGGGGGCGACGGCGAACTCCGCGGCACCGCCGGCGGTGGTCACCCCGATCGCGGACCAGCGCTCACAGAGGTTGTTGCGGCCGATGCGGCAGTAGTGGCATTCGTGGCAGTAGAGGGAGGGATCGACGGCCACCCGGTCGCCCTCGGTGAGTTCGGTGACGGCACGGCCGGTGGCGACGACCGTACCGGCGAACTCGTGCCCGGGAACCACCGGCAGGGTGGGCGCGAACTCGCCCTGGAGGATGTGCAGATCGGTGCCGCACAGCCCGCAGGCGGCGACCGCGACCACGACCTCGCGGGGGCCGGGGGAGGGGTCCGGCACGGTGGCGACCTCGACCTTGCCGGGGGCGCTGATCACTGCGGCTTTCATTTCACGGCTCCGAGGGAGAGTCCCTGGACGAGTTTGTCCTGGGCGGCGAACCCGGCGAGGAGCACCGGGAGGGAGATGACGGTGGCGGCGGCGCAGACCTTGGCCAGGAACAGGCCCTGGCTGGTGACGAAGCCGGTCAGGAACACCGGGGAGGTGCCGGCCACGATCCCGGTCAGGACCCGGGCGAAGAGCAGTTCGTTCCAGCTGAAGATGAAGGAGATCAGGGCGGTCGCGGCGATGCCCGGCATGGCGACGGGGGCGACGATCCGCAGCAGGGTGGTATGGAGTCCGGCGCCGTCGATCGATGCGGCCTCCAGCATCTCGACCGGGACCTCGGCCAGGAAGGAGCGCATCATCCACACCGCGATCGGCAGGTTCATCGAGGTGTAGAGGATGACCAGCAGCCAGATGTTGTCGAGCATCCCGGTGTTCTGCGCGACGAGGTAGATCGGCAGCAGTCCGGCGACCAGCGGCAGCATCTTGGTGGAGAGGAAGAAGAACATCACATCGCTCCACTTGCGCACCGGCTTGATCGACAGCGCGTACGCGGCGGGTACGGCCAGCGCCAGTACCAGCAGTGTGGAGACGACCGACGCGGTCAGGGAGTTGATCAGCGGCGGCCAGGGGCTGACGCCGGTGCCCGCTCCGAAGAACTCGCGGTAGCCGTGCAGGGTGAGCGAGGCACCCACGCTCGGCGGATTGCTCGCCGCATCCGTCTCGCTGTGGAAGGACGTCAGCACCATCCAGGCGACGGGCAGGAAGAAGGCGATCCCGCAGAGCCAGGCCGCCAGGCCCAGCAGGCTGCCGGTGCGCCGCCGGCGCCGGGTCGCGGGCGCGCCCGCGGGGCGCCGGGTGAGCAGTGCGCTGGTCATCGGGAGACCTCCTCGCGCAGCAGGGACGAGACGGTGCGCAGCGCGAAGGTCGCCACCAGCAGCGAACACAGCACGACGACGACGCCTTGCGCGGAGGCCCGTCCGTAGTCGTGGGCCTGGTAGAAGGTCTGGTAGATGGTGTAGGGGAGGTTGGCCGTGCCCAGGCCACCCGACGTGATGGTGAACACCGCGTCGAAGTTCTGGACGACGTAGACGGTGCCCAGCAGCGCGGCCAGTTCGAGGTAGCGGCGCAGATGCGGCAGCGTCAGATAGCGGAAGATGTCGAAGGCGGAGGCGCCGTCCATCCGGGCCGCCTCGATCGCGTCCGTCGCCCGGCTCTGCAGACCGGCCAGCAGGATCAGCATCATGAACGGCGTCCACTGCCAGATCAGCGACACCTCCACCGCGGCCAGCGGCGAGTCGGTCATCCAGTCCGGCTGCGGCGGGTGGTCGCTGCCGAACAGGCCCCATATCCACGTCAGTGCGCCGTTGAGGAGCCCGTACGAGGCGTTGAACAGGGCGTGCTTCCACAGCAGCGCGGAGGCGACGGGCACCACCAGGAACGGGGTGATGAGCAGGGTGCGCACGATGCCGCGGCCGCGGAAGCTCCGGTCCAGCAGCAGCGCGAGGCCCAGCCCCAGCAGCAGGCTGACCAGCACCACGGTCACCGTCAGCACCACCGTCGTGATGACCGAGGAGCGCATCGCGGGGTCGGTGAAGACGGCCACGTAGTTGTCGAAGGCGGCGAAGCCGCGGTTGTCCGGGGCCAGCGCGTTCCACCGGGTGAAGGAGATCACCACGGTGGCCACGAACGGCAGTTGGGTCACGACGATCAGGAAGACCAGCGCGGGCAGCAGCGGAGCCCGCCGGGCCCAGTCCCTGGCCCGCTGCGCCCGCCGGGCACGGGCCGTCCGTCTGCCGGACGCCGGGACGGTGTCCTGGCCGTGGGGGACGCGCCGGGTCCGCTCAGCGGCTGTGGTAGGCATCCGCCACCTCCTGCGCCAGCCGCTGGCTCTTCTCCAGGGCCTGGGAAACGCTCTGCTTGCCGGCGATCGCCGAGCTCACTTCCTGGGAGACCTTGGTGCCCAGGTCGGCGAACTCGGGAACGCCGACGAACTGGATACCGGGGGCCGGCCGCGGCTGCACACCCGGGTCGTCGGGCCGGGCCGAGCTGATCGCGTCCTTGGTCGCCTCGGCGAACGCTCCGGACGCCCGGACGTACTGCGGGTCCTGGTAGGTGGACGCCCGCTTGCCCGCGGGCACGTTGGCCCAGCCCAGCTTGCGGCCCACCAGCTGCTCGTACTCCTTGCCGGAGGCCCAGCGGATGAACTTCCAGGCCGCGTCCTGGTTCCTACTGGCCTTCTGCACACCCCACGCCCAGGTGTACAGCCAGCCGGAGCTGGGCGTCTGGTCGACCGGCGCCGGTGCGTAGCCGACCTTCCCGGCGACCTTGGAGCCGGTGCCCTCCAGGGAGCCGGCGCCGGCGGTCGCGTCGTACCACATGGCGACCTTGCCCTGCTGCATGTCGTTGAGGCACTCGGTGTAGCCGGCCTGCGGCGCGCCCGCCTCTCCGTGCTTGCGGACCAGATCGACGTAGAACTGGGTCGCCTTGGTGAACTCCGGGCTGTCGAGCCGCGCCTTCCAGTCCTTGGTGAACCAGGTGCCGCCGAAGGTGTTGACGACCGTGGACAACGGGGCGATCACCTGGCCCCAGCCGGGCTGGCCGCGCAGGCAGATGCCCTTCATGTCCTTGCGGAAGCCGTCCAGCTTGGCGGCCATGGCGGCGACCTGCTGCCAGGTCGGCCGCTTGGGCATGGACAGCCCGGCCTCCTTGAACAGGTCCTTGCGGTACATCAGGAACGACGACTCGCCGTAGAAGGGCTGCGCGTACATCTGGCCGTCGACGGCGGTGAGGGACTTGCGGAGCGGCGCGAGGATGTCCTTCTGGTCGAACTCCGGGTCCTTGGCGGCCCGGTCGCCGAGCGGGGCGAGCCATCCGTTGAGGGCGTACATCGGCGTCTCGTAGTTGCTGAGACTGGCCACGTCGTACTGCCCGGCCTGGCTGGAGAAGTCCTGGCTCATCTTGTCGCGCAGGTCGTCCTCCGGCAGCACGGTGTAGTTCACCTTGATGCCGGTCTTCTTGGTGAAGTGCTCGGCGGTGAGCTTCTGCAGATCCACCATCTGCGGGTTGTTGACCATCAGGACGTTGAGGGTGTCGGAACCGCCCTTGCCCGTGGCGCCGAAGCCGCCGGAGCAACCGGCGGTGGACAGCGTCAGGGCCAGGGCGACCGAGGTCAGCCCTACGGCGCGGCAGGTACGGCTGAGCAGGGGGGATCGTGCTCTCACGGCTCTTGCCTTTCTGGGGACGTACGGGGGACGTCTGGGTGCCCGCGGGCACGATGGGGAGACCGTCCGGCGGCCGGGGCGGCCGTCGGCGGGACTGTGGGGTGTGCGTACGGGCCGGTTCGTCCGGGCGGCCCCGCCCGGTCAGACCCGGAGCACCTGCGGCCCGAGGAGGGAGTAGCGGTGGGCCTCCGGCGCGGACAGGCCCGCGTCGGTGACGATCGCGTCGAAGTCGCCGACGTCGGCGAACCGGCAGAAGCTGCTGGCGCCGAACTTGCTGTGCACCGCGACCAGCACCCGCCGCCGCGAGGAGCGCACGGCCTGCTCCTTCACCTCGGCGACCGCCAGGTCGGGGGTGGTCAGACCGTGCTCCCGGGAGACGCCGTTGGCTCCGATGAAGGCCAGGTCGATCACGAATCGGGCGAGCATGTCCCGGGCCCAGGACCCCACCGTCGCCTGCGTACCGGAGCGGACCCGCCCGCCGGCCAGCAGGACGGTGGTCGACTCGGACGCCGCGACCAGCGACGCGGTCCGCAGCGACGCGGTGATC
This sequence comes from Streptomyces sp. NPDC033270, assembly GCF_055576575.1. Taxonomy (NCBI): domain Bacteria; kingdom Bacillati; phylum Actinomycetota; class Actinomycetes; order Kitasatosporales; family Streptomycetaceae; genus Streptomyces; species Streptomyces sp. NPDC033270. The sequence goes on along the minus strand of NZ_JBVIRA010000010.1, from coordinate 139,833 downwards.
ACGGTGAGCGGACGGTCGGTGGGCAGCAGCACGGCGACCAGCTCCGGCGTGTAGCCCTCGTCGACGAACACCGTCTCGGCCTCGCCGACCAGCGTCGCCGCGGCCGCGGCGATCCGGCGCTTCTCCGCCACCAGCTGCGTCTCCCGCCGGGCCAGCGTGGTCTCGAAGCCCGCGCTCTCGACCGGATAGGCCGCGCCGTGCGTGCGGCGGATCAGGCCGCGGCGCTCCAGCTCGCTCAGGTCCCGCCGTACGGTCTCGCGGGCCACCCCGAACTCGGCTGCGGCATCGGCGACCTCGACCCGGCCGGACTGCCGGGCGAGCGCGAGGATGCGGTGCTGGCGTTCCTCGGCCCTCATGGCTCACTCCTGCCCGATTTCTGGCTGATTCCGGCTTCCGTTCGGTCACGGGACTGCCCGTTTCCGTCCGCATCAGGTTTATAGCAAGCAGCCACCTGCGCAGAGCTGCCCGTCACCACGGAAAACCTGCCCGTTTCTGCCTGCTTTCTGACCGTGCCCCCCGTGCCCACCGCCCGGCCGCGTGCCCGTACGGGCCTGGTGGCGGGCCCGTCGTCCACACCGGCCACCCCCGCGCCCACCGGCCGCGACCGGCCGACGCCCGACGGCCGGCCGACCGTCGGGGTGGTGCCCCCGCCCCTGGCGCTTAGGGTGGACGCCATGAGCTCGGAGATGCGGTCGTTGGCGGTCACTGCGATCGTGGAGGCGGAGGAGTGCGCGGTACTGCGGGTCAGCGGAGAGCTGGACCTCCGCACCGAGCAGGCCTTTCTCTCCGAGGCGCGGTCCGTGGTCTCGGCCGGCCACCGCTTCCTGGTACTCGATCTGACCGCCCTGCGCTTCTGCGACTCGCGGGGGCTGAGCTGTCTGCTCGCCCTGGAATGGCTGTGCCGGCGGCTGGAGGGGCGGCTGCTGCTGGCGTCGCTCGGCGTACGGATGCTGCGGCTGCTGATCGGCACCCAGTCCCTCAATGTCTTCTCCTGCTACCCCACGGTCGGTCATGCGCTGGCCGCCGTCCCCGACGGCAGCCGCCCGGTGTGGCCGCCCGCTTCACCTGACCCGTCCGTGTGAAGCGGCGGTGCGCGCCGCTGACGGTCGGGAGGCCGGGCAGCGCATCCCCAGCCACGCGCCGTCGAACCGGGCGAAGGTGATCTTCCGGTACGGGCCGGATTCGTACAGCAGCCCGAAGGTGCCGTCCCGCAGCCGGGTCAGCGTCGAGTAGGCCGCCGCGCCCGGCGCGACGGTCCGGGCGATCGGCCAGCTCCGCCCGTCGTCGCAGGACGCCCGCACGGTCAGGTTTTCGCGCGCGCCGGTGCTCGCCGTGTTGCTGAACAGCAGCCAGTGGGCGCGCGGCTGACGGGCCGGCGCCCACGGGTCGTAGCGCAGGATCGAGGCGTTGTTCGCCGGATCGATCAGCTCGTCGTCCGCGGCCGGGGCGCTGTAGGTCAGCCCGCCGTCCCACGAGTGGGCGACCAGCCGCCTTCTGACGCCGTTGGTACGGCTGTTGAGCATGATGCGGCCATCGGCCAGCTCGACGGTCTTGTTCTCGTCCATCCGCGGGCCCACCGGCTCGCCCATGCGCCAGCTCGCGCCGTGGTCGTCGCTGTACGCGCTGGCCGCCCACATGCTGCCGTCCGCCTTGCGGAACGCGTACTGCTGCAGCAGCCGCCCCCCGGAGAGCTGGCTGCCGGCCCCGGAGGAGGCGAAGATGCCACGCCAGGACGGGTCCTTGAGGTCGCGGGTCAGCCGCCGGGTGCGCCAGCTGCGGCCGCCGTCGTCGGAGTAGCTGTAGTCGGTGTGCAGCACACGGGTGCTGTCGTGGGCGTTGCCGGCCCCCGCGTTGCCGAAGCCGACGCCCTTGGGCGCGTATGCGTGGAAGAGGAAGACCCGGCCGGTCTGCCGGTCGACGAGCAGGCTCGGGTCGCCCGCGCCCACCCCGCCGTCGTAGTCCACCACCCCCCTGGGGGCGCTCCAGGTGCGTCCGTTGTCGGTGCTCCGCCGCACCATCACGTCCACGTTCCCGGGCAGATCGGCCCCGCTGTCGTTGCGCCGGTCGTAGGCCGCGAGGAGGGTGCCGTCCGGCAGGGTGGCCAGCGCCGGAATGCGGTAGGTGTGCGCGCCCTGTCCGGACCGCGCCAGATCGGTGGTCTCGTACAGGGCGGGCCGGGCGGCCGTGCGGTGCGGCTCGGCGGCGGGTGCCCAGGGGGCGGTCGGCAGGCCGGTGCCGAGGGCGAGCAGCGCGGCCGGCGCGAGCAGACGGGCGGCTTTCACCGGTACCTCCAGGGCCGGACGCGGTGGGGCCGCTCCAGCGTGCGGGAGGCCGCCGGACCGGGCGCGCCGAGCGGCTCCGTCGGGGTGAGGCGGACCCGCCCTACGGCGTGGCGCCCTCCCGCAGCGCGTCGATCAGCGCCGCCACCGACGGCCTGCGGCGCGCCGCGGAGCCGACCGCGACCACGATGTGGCGGACGACCGGGTCGTGCAGCGGCACCGCCGTGATGCCCTGCGAGCGCAGCCGCAGCATCAGCTCCGTCAGCGGCGCGACGCCCAGCCCCGCCCCGACCATCGCCAGCGACGTGGCGGTGTCGGTCACCTCGTGGACCACCCGCGGCTCGAAACCCGCCCGGCGGCACACGGCGCGGATCGCCCGCCCGTAGTACGAGCCGGCCGCCGGCAGGATCCAGTCGCAGTCGGCGGTCTCCGCGAGCCGCAGCGCACCCGCCGGCCCCTCCGGCACGTCCCATGGCGGCCGTCCCGTGGGCACGGCGAGCGAGAACCGTTCGGAGCGCAGCCGCACCAGCTCCACCGCGCCGTCCCGGACCAGCGGCGCGTCCGGATAGTCCAGCCCGAGCGCCAGCTCCACCCGTCCGGCACACACCTCCGCGTACGCCTGGTCCACCTCCACCTCGCGGCTCTCCACCCGCACACCGGGGTGCCGGGCACCCAACCGGCGCAGGGCCGGCGGCAGCAGCACCGCGGCCGCCGTACCGAACACCCCCAGCCGCAGCCGCGCCCGCAGCTCCCCGCGGCCCCGCTCCAGCGCCGCCACCGCCTCCGCCTGCGCGGCCAGGATCCGCTCCGCGTGGTCGGCGAGCGTGTGCCCCGCGTCCGTCAACTCCACCCGGCGCCCGGCCCGCCGGACCAGCTCCGTGCCGGTGGCCCGCTCCAGCGCCGCGATGTGCTGCGAGACCGCGCCCGGCGTATAGCCGAGGGCCGCGGCCGCCGCGGTCATCGTGCCGCTCCGGGTCAACTCCAGCAGCGTCCTGAGCTGGACCCCTGGCAATTCCATGGCGGCACCCTAGGCCCTGACCCATCGGACAGGCCCGAAGGGCTGTCCGCCAGGGAGGCCGGGACGGCCCTCAGCCGGCGCCGTCGGCCTGCCCGGCTCCGTGCGCCGCCTTGCCAAACCCCCTGGGGCCCAGAAGTCTTAATAGATCGCGTCCAGCAACTGTGGATGGACGCGGCACGGCCCGCCCGTCACCATCTGAACCACCGGTGACCGCGCTCCACCCGCACCGGTGCGTCCGACCTCCCACCACCCACTCCGTACCGCACCAGCAGACCGGAAGGCGGCCCGGATGGCATCCACCGCGACCTCGGCGAAGGCCCGGGTCCCCCTCCCCGACCAGGCCGACGTCGTGATCATCGGCGGCGGTGTCATCGGGGCGAGCATCGCGTTCCACCTGGCCGAGGCGGGCGTGACCGGAGTGCTCCTGCTGGAGCGCGACCGGCCCGCCTCCGGCTCGTCCGGCAAACCCCTCGGCGGCGTCCGCGCCCAGTTCTCCGACCCGCTCAACATCCAGCTCGGCCTGCGCAGCCTGGACGCCTGGCGGGACTTCGTCCGGCGGCCCGGCGCCACCGTCGGACTGGAGTCCGTCGGCTACCTCTTCCTCCTCGGCGACGACCGCGAACTGGCCGTCTTCACCGAGGGAGTGCGCACCCAGAACGCACACGGCGTCCCCAGCCGCATCATCACCCCGCGCGCCGCCCAGGAGCTGTGCCCGTACCTCGACCCAACCGGCATCGTCGCCGCCGCCTTCTCGCCCACCGACGGCTACGCACTGCCGCGCTCCGCGGTGACCGGCTATCTGCACGCCGCCCGCCGGCTCGGCGCGAGCGTGCGCACCCACTGCCCGGTCACCGCCCTCGACACCGCCGACGGCGCCGTGCAGGCCGTCCACACCCCGCACGGCACCGTCCGCACCCCCGCCGTCATCTGCTGCGCGGGCGCCTGGTCCGGGGCCATCGGCACCATGGCGGGCGTCGACCTCCCCGTCACCCCGCTGCGCCGGCAGATCGCCTTCACCGGGCCACTGCGCCCCGCACCGCCCCGCATCCCCTTCACCCTCGACTTCGACTCCACCCTCTACTTCCACAACGACGGCGCCGGCGGCCTGCTCATGGGCCTGTCCGACCCACGCCAACAGCCAGGATTCCAGCGGGACTTCACCCGCGAATGGCTCGCCCCGTTCCGTGCCGCGGCGGCCCGCCGGGCACCGGAACTCGCCCGCCTGCCCGTCGTCGACGGCTGGGCCGGCCTCTACGAGATGACCCCCGACCGCAACGCGCTGATCGGCGAGGCCCGCCGGCCCGGCCGGTTCCTGTACGCCACCGGCTTCTCCGGCCACGGCTTTCTGCAGGCCCCCGCCGTGGGCGAACTCGTCCGCGACCTGTACCTGCGCCGCGAGCCGTTCGTCGACATCGGGCCGCTCGCCGCCACCCGCTTCGACGACACCACCCGTCCCGCCGGCCGCCCCGAGGCCCACATCATCTGACCCCGGTCCGCCCCGACCCCCGGAGCTGCGTATGGTCCCCACCTGGCAACTGCGCGCCGCGTTCGCCCGCCGGCTCTCCGCCATGTACGGCACCGAAGTCCCCGCGTACACCACGCTGCTGGAGGTGGCCGGGCAGGTCAACGACGAGGTCGCGGCCCGGGACCCGGACGCGGGCCGGCTCGGCGGCATCAGCCGGGTCACCGCGGAACGCCACGGCGCGATCCGCGTCGGCACACCCGGCGAACTCCGCCAGGCCGCCCAGATCTTCGCCGCGTTCGGCATGTACCCGGTGGGCTTCTACGACCTCAGGGACGGCGACGAGGGCGCCGTACCCGTCGTCTCCACCGCCTTCCGGCCGATCGGCGGCGAGGAGCTGGACCGCAACCCCTTCAGGGTCTTCACCTCACTGCTGACCACCTCCGACCGCCGCTTCTTCGACGCCGGCCTGGCAGCCCGGGTCGAGGACTTCCTCGCCCGCCGGCAGCTCTTCCCGCCGGAACTCCTCGCCCTGGCCGCACGCGCGGAGCAGGCCGCCGGACTCCCCGAGCCGCAGGCCGAACGCCTCCTCACCCTGGCGGTCGCCGCGTTCGCGCTCTCCCCGGAACCCGTCGACCGCGCCTGGTACACCGAACTGGAGCGCGTCTCCGCGGTCGCCGCCGACATCGGCGGGGTGACGACCACCCACATCAACCACCTCACCCCCCGCGTCCTGGACATCGACGCCCTCTACCGGCGGATGGCGGAGCGCGGCATCACCATGATCGACCGGATCCAGGGGCCGCCGCGCTGGGAGGGCCCCGACGTCCTGCTGCGCCAGACCTCCTTCCGGGCGCTGGCCGAGCCCCGCAGGTTCCGCGCGGCCGACGGCCGGGTCACCGTCGGATCGCTCCGGGTCCGCTTCGGCGAGGTCGAGGCGCGCGGCATCGCCCTGACCCGCGCGGGGCGGGCCCGCTACGACCACCTCATGGCGGAGACCGACCGCCGGATGGCGCTGAGTCCGGGCGCCGACCGGCAGGCGGTGGCCCGCGACCTGTGGCGCCAGGGCTTTCCCGCCACCGAGCACCAACTCGCCGTCGCACACCAGGCGTTCTTCACCTACCAGCCGGCCACCGACCGGCCCCGGGACGGCCGGCGCCCGCCCGCCGACCTCGCCGGCCTGCTCACCCAGGGCTGGCTCACCGCCCACCCCGTCGTCTACGAGGACTTCCTGCCCCGCTCCGCCGCCGGCATCTTCCGCTCCAACCTGACCGGCGACGGCACCCGCGACGCGGACCTGGCGGGCGACCCCTTCGACGCCCACCGCCTGTCCGAGGCGATCGGCCGGCCGGTGCTCGACCCGTTCGCGCTCTGCGCCCGGCAGCAGGACCACTCGCTGCGGCAGGCGCTGTTCACCCTTCAGGCGAGCGCGGCGCTGCGCGCACTGGACGACGGGGAACTCGTCGACACCGAACCGGCCGGCGCGGATCCGGGCGTCCCGGACCCGGCCCGCTGACCACCGACCACCCCCCTTCACCGATCCGGCCCGCTGACCACCGTCCACCCCACCTTCACCCAGGAGTTCCGCCATGCCCGCCACCGACTCCGCCGGCCACCGGCTCCCCGACACCGACGCCCTGCGCGCCCGCGCGGCAGCCGCCCTCGGCCGCTGCGGCGTGGACCTCGACGCATGCACGGGCGCCGCGGCGGCCGACACCGTCCTCGCCCGTACACCGCTGACCGGCGACACCCTCGCCCACCTCGCCGCCACCACCCCCGAGCAGACCGACGCGGCCGTCGCCGAGGCGCACCGCACCTTCGAGGACTGGCGCACCGTGCCCGCCCCGCGGCGCGGCGCGCTCGTCAAGCGGCTGGGAGAACTCCTGGCCGCCCACCGGGAGGACCTCGCCGACCTGGTCACCATCGAGGCCGGCAAGATCCGCTCCGAGGCGCTCGGCGAGGTGCAGGAGATGATCGACATCTGCGACTTCGCCGTGGGCCTGTCCCGGCAGCTCTACGGTCGGACCATCGCCGGCGAGCGGCCCGGTCACCGGCTGTCGGAGAGCTGGCACCCGCTCGGCGTCGTCGGCGTCCTGTCCGCCTTCAACTTCCCCGTCGCCGTCTGGTCCTGGAACACCGCTGTCGCCCTGGTCTGCGGCGACACCGTCGTGTGGAAGCCGTCCGAGCTGACCCCGCTCACCGCCCTGGCCTGCGACGGGCTGCTGACCCGCGCGGCCGCCGACGTGGGGGCGCCGGCCGGGGTGCACCGGCTGCTGCTCGGGGCCCGGGAGTGCGGTGAGCGACTGGTCGACGACCCCCGGGTGGCGCTGGTCAGCGCGACCGGATCGGTACGGATGGGACGGCAGGTCGCGCCCCGGGTCGCCGCCCGCTTCGGCCGCTGCCTGCTCGAACTCGGCGGCAACAACGCCGCCGTGGTCGCCCCCTCGGCCGATCTCGACCTCACCGTCCGCGGCGTCGTCTTCTCCGCGGCGGGCACCGCGGGCCAGCGCTGTACGACGCTGCGCCGGCTGATCGTCCACGAGGACCTCGCCGACCGCCTCGTCGAGCGGATCGTGCACGCCTACGGACAGCTGCCGCTGGGCGACCCGTTCGACCCGGCCACCCTCGTCGGCCCGCTCATCACCACCGCCGCCCACACGGCGATGTCCGAGGCGCTGGCCGAGGCGCAGCGCTCCGGCGGCAAGCTGCTGGCCGGCGGCGAACGGTGCCTGGCGGACGAGGCCCCGCACGCCGCCTACGTCCGGCCGGCGATCGTCCGGATGCCCGAGCAGACCGAGATCGTCCGCACCGAGACCTTCGCGCCGATCCTGTACGTACTGACCTACCGCACCCTCGACGAGGCCATCGCCCTGCACAACGGCGTTCCGCAGGGCCTGTCCTCCAGCATCTTCACCCGCGACCAGCGCGAGGCCGAGCGCTTCCTGGCCGCGGACGGGTCCGACTGCGGTATCGCCAATGTCAACATCGGCACCTCCGGCGCGGAGATCGGCGGTGCGTTCGGCGGCGAGAAGGAGACCGGCGGCGGCCGCGAGTCGGGCTCCGACGCCTGGCGCGCCTATATGCGCCGGGCCACCAACACCGTCAACTACTCGGCGGAGCTGCCGCTCGCGCAGGGCGTCAGCTTCCTCTGAGCGTGCCACCGGGCCGGCCCGGGGCGTACCCGGCCCGGCTGGCCCGGCCGAGGTCCTGGACGAGAGTGGGCGACGGGCGCGGGATCTCGCCGAAGTCCTCGTCGTCGCTGTCCACGACCAGCCGGTTGATCACGTTCTCCAGGGCCGACGGAAGGGTCGGGGCGAGCCCGCTGTGCCACTGGACCAGGAGGTTGTGCCGGTCGGCGTCCGGCAGCAGCTGCTTGTCGTCGAACGCCGCCACCGACGGGCGCTCCTCGTCGGGGGCGTGCGCGGCCTGCTCGCGCCAGTAGGCGGCGTCGCGGTACTCGCCGTTGCGGCGGTGGGAGAGGTACAGGCAGTAGGCCGCGGTCCGGCTGCCGGCACCGGCGCCGAAGTGCCACCAGAAGTGCGCCGCGTCGCAGCGTCCGGTGATGTGCAGCAGACACGCGAAGACCAGGGCGCCTTCGGGGTCGATGTGGTGGTCGTTGACCAGCCGCTCCAGGCTGGCCGCGGCCGCCGCGGCGTTGACCACCAACGCACAGGCCAGCTGGAGTTCGTGGGTGGCCTCGTCGCGGGCGCTGGGGTAGGCGCTGGGCGCCCCGCGGTCGGCGGGCCCCGGCAGCACCGCCGCCCGTGGCCCGTCCGCCCCCGTCCGCAGGGCGACGGTCCGCGCGCCGGGGCCGCGGGGCACCGTGCGGTCGGCGAGGTCGCAGATACCGGCCAGGCCGTCGATTCCGGACACCGCGGCGGCGGCGCTCAGCAGCGTCTCGACGGTCTCCCGGCGGCCGGCCGGGCGTGGGTGCGACATGGTTCAGTTCCCCCTGGTGTTTCCCTGGTCGATGCCGAGAGCCGCGGCGAGCTTGCGCTTGCCGCGGCTCGCATAGGAGCGGACGGTGACTTCGTCGACCCCGAGCAGCGCCCCGATCTGGGCGTCGCTGTAGCCGATGACATGCCGCAGCACGATCACGTCGCACTGCCGCTCCGGTAGCCGGGCGATGGCGGCGTACAGCCCCAACTGGCTTTCCAGCATGGCGAATTGCTGCTGGCACTCGCGCAGCAGGGCGTGCGCGACGACGGCGAAGGCGGCGGTCTCGGTGAGCGCGGTGGGCTGCTGGTGGTCGTAGAGCCACTCCACCACCCGCTCCTTGAGGACCGACCAGGCGTACGCCTCGACCGAGGCCTGCCGCAGCGCGTGCGGCCACAGCCGGCCGAGCTGCTCGTACGCGGACAGGGTGACCTCGCGGGCCGCGGGCTCGCTGCCCGTATGCAGATAGGCGTACGTCAGCCACTTGCCGGCGTGGGTCGCCAGGAACGCCTCGAAGGTGATCGACAGCCGGTGGTCGGACGGCCCCGGCGCGCGGGTCGTCGGGGGGCAGCGGGAGGGCGCGGCTAACTCCGTGATGCAGGCGTGCGCCGGGGCGCACGCCGCGGGAAGTCGGTCCCGGTCAACGCTCACGAGCCGTCCTCGTTCCGGTCGCCGTGCACCGCTGACGGGGCGCCGAGGCGACGGCGGCAGCGGGAGGGCGGTTTGCCCTCACCCACCAATGAACAGGAAAGTGGGCCCGTTTGTGGCATGGGAGACGCAAAAATCTTCCGCTGCGTATTCATATGACTACCCGCGACAACGTGATGTGACGGCCCGTGACATTTCCGGCCCGGATGGTCACAATCCGTGCGGGGTGCTCGCCCCGCATGATCCCGGGCGGACCGGGCAGTGCTCCAGCAGCCGTGTGCCCGGAGGCGTGTTGCACACATCGAGGGCGCACGGCTCCTAAGAGTGCGCCCCCTGGCCGCCGGGAGGGGACGGGGAGCGGCACGCCGTACTGGGGAGGCAGCGGACGATGAACGACCACGAGCCCGTGGTGGACCTACAGCTGGACCGGGCCCACTCGTCGCGGATCTACGACTACTTCCTGGGCGGCAAGACCAACTTCCTGGCCGACCGGATGGCCGCCGGCAGCGTGCTGGGCGTCTTCCCCGCCGCGCTGGTCGCCGCCCGCATCAACCGCGAGTTCATGCACCGCGCCACCCGCTTCCTGGCCGCATCCGGCCTGCGGCAGTTCCTCGACATCGGCACCGGCATCCCCACCCGGCCGAACCTCCACGACATCGCCCAGGACGTCGCCCCCGACGCCCGGGTGGTCTACACCGACAACGACCCCATCGTCCTCGCGCACGCCGCGGCCCTCCTGCACGGCAGGGCCGAGGGCCGCACCGCCTACCTCCAGGCCGATGTCACCGACCCCGAAGGCATCCTCGGCGCACCGCGGCTCCTCGACACCCTCGACCTGAGCCGGCCCGTCGCGCTCAGCCTCAACGCCCTGATGCACTTCGTCACCGACGACGGGCACGACCGCGCCCACGGCATCGTCGAGACCCTCAAGTCCGCACTCCCCAGCGGCTCGGTCCTGGCGATGACGCACGCGACGGCGGACTTCAGCCCCGAGGCGATGGCGCAGATCCTCAAGATCTACGCCACCGCCGGGACCGTCCTGCAGTTCCGCCCCCGCGCCGCGTTCGCCCGCTTCTTCGACGGCTGGGAGCTGCTGGACCCCGGCGTCACCCTCTCCCACCAATGGCGCCCCGACCGCCCCGAGGACGCCACCCACGTCACCGACGCGGAGGCCGCCTGCTACGCGGCCGTCGCCCGTAAGCCCTGAACGGGGCGGTGGCGGGCGGGCCCGCACGCGGCCCGCCCAGCTACCGCCCCGCCCGTCAATCCTTGCGGTACTCGTACGCCTCCGCGGCCGCCGCCGCGACGGCGTCCAGATCCGCCCCCGTCGAAGCGGTGACCACCGCGGCCACCGCCCCCTCCACGAACGGCGCGTCCACCAGCCGTGCGCCCTCGGGGAGTTCGTCCCCCTCGGCGATCAGCGCCTTGACGGTCAGCACCGCACTGCCCAGGTCGACCAGGATCGCCACCCCCGCCCCGCGGTCCACCGCCCGCGCCGCCTCGGTGATCAGCTCCGAACTGGTCCCCAGCCCGCCGTCCGGCGTACCGCCCGCGGCCGCCACCGGAGCCTGCGCCCCGCCGCCGGCCAGTCCGATGGCCAACGTCGCGACGGACTCGGCGACCGGCCCGCTGTGCGACACCAGCACCACTCCGACCAGCGGCGCCCCGTCACCGGCCGCTCCGTCACCGGCCGCTCCGCCGCCGCCCGCCTGCGCCTGCGCCGCGCTCACTTCGCCACCTCCGCGAGCGCCTCGAACAGCAGCGCCGACGACGTCGCCCCCGGGTCCTGATGCCCGATACTGCGCTCGCCCAGATAGCTGGCCCTGCCCTTCCTGGCCTGCATCGGTACGGTCGCCAAGGCACCGTCCCCGGCGGCCTCGGCCGCCGCGTCGAACGAGGTCGCCAGCGCAGCCACCCCCGGCTCCAGCGCATCGAGCATCGTCTTGTCACCCGGCGCCGACCCGCCGAGCTGCCCCACCGCGGCCACACCGGCGCCCAGCGCCGCCCGCAACTCCTGCGCCGACACCTCCGCCGCCTCGCCGAGCGCCTTCCCGGCACGCCGCAGCAGCGTCCCGTACAACGGCCCGGACGCGCCGCCCACACTCGAAATCAACTGCCGGCCGGCGGCGACCAGCACCGCACCGGGCGTCGCCGGCGGCTCGCCCTCCGCCACCGTCTTGACCACGGCCGCGAACCCACGCTGCATGTTCCTGCCGTGGTCGGCGTCACCGATGGCCGAATCCAGCTCGGTGAGCCGGTCGGCCTCCCGGTCGATGACGGTGGCCGCCGCCGTCATCCAGCGTACGAAGAACGCGGCATCCAGGGCCGTTTCGGACACGGGCTACTCTCCTTAGGTCGTTCGGTCACTGCGCGGGTGCACGGCCTCAGCGGCCCCAGCGGAGCCCCGCCGTCTGCACCGGCGCGTCCCACAGCCGCAGCAGCTCACCATCCACCTGACACAGCGTCACCGAGCAGCCTGCCATGTCCAGCGACGTCACATAGTTCCCGACGAGCGTCCGGGCCACTGCCACGCCCCGCTCGTCCAGCACCCGGCGCACCTCCGCGTTGAAGCCGTACAGCTCCAGCAGTGGCGTCGCACCCATGCCGTTGACCAGTACCAGCACCGGCAGCCGCGGCTGAAGGTCCTCCAGAATCGCATCCACCGCGAAGTCCGCGATCTCGTGCGAGGTCATCATCGCGCGCCGCTCCCGCCCCGGCTCGCCGTGGATCCCCACCCCCAACTCCAGCTCACCGGCGGGCAGATCGAACGTCGGGCTGCCCTTCGCCGGCGTCGTACACGCGCTGAGCGCCACCCCGAAGCTGCGCGAGGACCCGACGACCTGCCGGGCCACCGCCTCCACCCGCTCCAGCGGCATCCCCTCCTCGGCCGCGGCCCCGGCGATCTTCTCCACGAACAGCGTCGCGCCGGTCCCGCGCCGCCCCGCCGTGAACGTCGAGTCGGTCACCGCGACATCGTCGTCCACCAACACGGAGGCGACCTGCACCCCTTCGTCCTCCGCCAGCTCCTGCGCCATCTGGAAGTTGAGCACGTCCCCCGTGTAGTTCTTCACCACGAACAACACGCCACGCCCACTGTCCACGGCCGCCGCCGCACGCACCATCTGGTCCGGCACCGGCGAGGTGAACACCTCCCCGGGACAGGCCGCGTCCAGCATCCCGGGCCCGACGAACCCCCCGTGCAGCGGCTCATGCCCACTGCCGCCCCCCGACACCAGCGCCACCTTCTCCGCCACCGGCGCGTCCCGCCGCACGATCACCCGGTTCTCGGCATCCACCACCAGCTCGGGATGCGCCGCCGCCATTCCTCGCAGCGCGTCGGCGACGACGGTCTCCGCGACGTTGATCAACATCCTCATGGGTACCTCCAGGTGAGATGGGAACTCGTACCTCTGGCCGGTGTTTCCCCAGGTCAGAGTGGATTCCGGCAGTTTCGGCAGTTTCTGATCTTGGCGGTCTGTGGCGGTCTGCTGCGGTCGTATGCGGGGGTCCGGCGGGGTTGATGCTGGCGTGATGTGGACCTTCCTGATGGCGTGTCAGGCCTGTTCTGGACGTCGCGAAGGTGGCGGGCTCGCCGGTTCAAGTATCGGACCGTGAGCCGATGACGGCCGTGCCATCCGTGGGTGTCGTCGTGCCTTGAGCGGTGTCACCTCGCGCTGCCTGCGAACGATCATCGTCGTGTCCACGGCTCCATGGAAGTGCACGAGGTGGACGGCTGGCCAGTCGTCTCCGGGTGCAGCTGTCGTGGGAGCATGAGCGGCCGTGATCATGACGCAGACGGTTGCCGAGGAGCCAGCGTGAGACGGAACGTCGGATTGACGGTGGTGCTCCTGGCGGCTCTGGCGTTGCTGACCGCGTGCGGGGGGTCGGCGGGAGGCACCCATCCCTGCACCTTGACGGACACGCCCGCGGGGATCCGGGTGGAGGTCGACCCGCACCTGGCGAACAGGGTGGCCGCCGCGAGTCTTACGGCTTGCTGGGACGGCGCATGCCGGAAGCGCGCGCTGCAGCTGCGGGAGACCCGGCCGGAAAACCCGGCGGCTCCGGGAAACCCCGTGATGACCACGGAATCCGCAACCGCCGCGGAGCGCCCGGTAGCGACGACCGCCCGAACTCCCGAGCCCGCTATCTGGCCTAGCTTCGCGCTCGTACGTGGCCTGCCGGGGAAGCCGATACGCGTCAGGCTGGTGTTCAGGAACCAGCGGGGCGCCACCGTGCTCGATCGACGGATCAGTGTCACCCCGCAGCCCACCTATCCCAACGGCCGCGACTGCTCGCCGGGCGGCCGTCAGGCACGCCTGACGGTCACGGGAGAGGGTGCTGTGATCTCACCCCCGCTGTGACTGCGGTGAAGCAGGCAATCAGCTTTCACGCCGGCGTTTGCGGTGGGGCCGGCGCGAGGCGCACGGGGCTGTCGAGGTCGCCCACGGCCGCACCGATGTGAGCCCGTCCGCGCTGGATGTTCCCGCCTGCGCACCACCAGGAGAGAAAAGCCGTGGCGGTGGCGTAAGCGTAAGCCCAGCGGTTGATCGGAATTCGGGATCTGGGCAGTCGTTTGGCAGCCAGACGGGACCTAATCGCCTCTTGAGGAACCGTCACCTGGATGACAGCGTCTTGCTCATATGCGGGGGTCGGTTGACCAGGGGGTTTGTTTCACGTGGGTGTAGTGCTGCCGGGCTGGGCGGACGAGATTCTCGACATCATCGGCGTTTCATGGCCGAATGTGGATGAGGACGACTACCGCGATATGGCCGATGCGCTGCGGGAGTTCGCGGACGACATTGACGGCGGTGCGAACGAAGCACATCAAGCCATCCAGAGCCTGGTCGGCTCAGCGGGCGGTTCGCTGGGAGTGGAGGCGCTCAACGCCCACTGGGGCAAGATCAACGGGAAGCATCTGAAGGGCCTCGCCGAGTGTGGGCGCCTGGCCGCGACAGCCATGGATGGCGTGGCTGTGCTCATCGAGGGCGCCAAAATTGCCGCAATCGTCCAACTCGGCATTCTCGCCGCCGAGGTGGTCGCAGCTCAGGTCGCGGCGCCCTTCACGTTCGGCCTCTCGGAACTAGGAGCACTGGCGGGCACTCAGGCCACCCGCCTTGCAGTACGCAGGATCATCAAAGAGGTCTGCCAGCAGGTCGTCGAGCAGGTGGTCAGTGCTGCTCTGACCCCTGTCGAGGAAGCTCTTGGCGCGATGGTCGGCGACTTAGTGGTGCAGCTCGGGGCCAACGCCCTTGGTATGCAGAAGGGTGTTGACCTCGGCCATGCGGCCCAGGCGGGCAAGGACGCCGGGAAATCCGCCGCTGCCGGCATGCAGCTGCTGAGCGCCGGCGGCGGGAGCGGAGGCGGAGGCGGTGGTGGTGCCGGCGGCGGCTTCACTTTCGATCCTGACGCCCATGACAAGGCCGTCACAGGACTGCAGAGTGCCGGTGGCACCTTCCGTAACAAGGCCGGCGGCAAGCTCAGCCGTGCCAAGGGCCATCACGGGCGCACCCGCGGCAAGGACGTCATCGCCAACGCCGCCGCTCCGATGATCGACAAGGTCATGGACGGACTGGAGAAGGGCGTCAAGAGGACGGCCACGCATCTCGACGAGGCCATGACCGGTGGCGTCAAGAAGATGGCCAAGAACCATCGCGACAATGATGACGAGACCGCGCTGTCGATGGCCAAGTTGCGCAAGCGTGACGATGGCACGCCCATGTACCTGCTGGGTGATGACGGATCCGTTCAGCGTCTTCATCCTGACGGGAAGAAGGAGAAGCTCACCGACGAGGACAAGCAGCGCATCGGCCTGAAGTTCAACGGAGACAATGTTGGCCGACCCCAGGAAGGTGAACCTCTTGTCAAACTGGACCCGCAGGGCACCAAGCCTCGGCCGCGCCAGCCGTCCAGAAGAGTTGAGCCGGGAAGCACGCAGCTGTCACGAGCCACTCAGCTGGCTCGACATTCAGGTGACGCTTACGGGCCCAAGCCGGGGAAGCCGGGCACTCCCAACAACTATGCGGCAGTTCGAATGGACGGTGCAAACGGTCACGGCGACTTCATTATGGTGGGAAGAAGCAGCGGTTTTCGTCACTCCGAGAGGATCGTTGGGTTCCCTGTCCTCCGTGACGGCCAAGAGGGGAGGATGAGGGAGCTGTACACGGAGCGGGGGCCGTGCACTTCCGGTCCAAGATGTGCAGAGTGGATGAACGAGCGGCTCTCGCACGTCGATACAACTCACAGCTTCGATTATCCAGAGAATGATTCCAAACCGGCAAGAAAAGCCATGAACGACGACGTCAAGGAATACCTGAACCGCCTGAGAGCAAACAGGTGATTGCGTCGATGCCATCCATTGGATCCATGTCCCATCCGAGTGATAAACTCGGTTTCGCTCTCATCGCGTGTTACAGGTAAGGACGCAGCATGACGTCGCCCATTGATCGGCCAACACTTGAAGGCGAGTTCAGCTCGGAGGAGTTGGTCACGCTGCCCGAGGAGATGCTTGAAGGTATCGAGCATGAAGCGAGTGTGGACTTCCTGCGAAACGTGGGACTCCCGGTCCGCGCCAACCCCTGGTTCGACCTGATTGACAGGTCCCGGCGGGAGCTCAAGAAGGTGGGCGCCTGCTATGAGGACATGGGGGATCGGTGGACCAACCTCCCGGAAAATGCGGCGAACTGGGTTCTGCTCGGCATGATTCCTTACGACGACATCGCCTTGGATGTCGCTACGGGCGTCGTCCAGTGCCTCCCCTCGGATGAAGACGAGGTGTATCCGCTCAACAAGGATCTGCACTCCTTCGCTCACTTCCTCTACCTGCTGGAGTTGGAGCGGCCGAATTATGACGAGGAACTGGAGCAAGAGCTCGACCCCGAAGGGGCGGAGCAGCGTCTCATTGCGCAGATGAGGCAGATCGATCCGGCGGCTCTCGATGTACCGCATTCGCGTTGGCACGATGTCCTCGAATGGGTTTCTGATCCCGACGCCAGGTAGTGCGGGAGACTGTGGTTTTGAGGCTGCGTGCAATCGATCTAGGAGTTATCCATGGCGGCCCTTGAGGGTGAGATGCGGCGCTTCGGTCAGGCGGTCGGCGACCCGCTGAGTACGCCGGGTAGTGTCCGCCGGCTGGAGCAGGTGGCTGTCCCCTGGCAGGTGGGCCCCTATTTCTCCACCACTGCCGACGCCCCTGTCGTGCTGGGTGCCTACGCGGAAGCCGTCGGCCGGGAGGTGGCCTCGGAAGAGCATCGACTGCTGGCCCGGCTCGGCACCGATCGCGGGACCGAGTTGTGCAGCGACTCTCAGGGTGTGGTGCGGGCTGTGCTCCTCGACTACGACGAGCCATCGCGGTATGTGAATGCCTCTCCGGAGGCCTTCGCGCAGTCCCTCCTCGTTCTGGATGAGGGACTGCGGGCGATCGTCGGCGCTGATCAGCCTCAGGTCGCCGCGCGGGCGTTCACGGACGCGGAGCAGCGCCTGCGCGACCTGGACTCCACAGCCTTCGCTGACCGCGAGAGTTGGTGGCCTCTCGTCCTGGACGATATTCGCGACACCGCCAGCAGCGAGTGGTACGCCGCCTTCGAGTACGTCGGCGCTGACGGGCAGAAGCAGATCGTCACCCGGGCCGGAGATATCGGTCTCCATCCGGAGGAGCGGCTGTGGTCCGCGCTGAGCGGGTCGGGCGTCGAGGCGGAGCAGGTCCTGAAGGTGCATACCGAGTTGGAGCCGTGCTTCATGCCCGGCCACTACTGCTCACTGTGGTTGGCGCAGACGTTCCCCGAAGCTGAGATGACACACAACTTCCCCTACGGCGAGACCGCGGAGTCCCGCGCCGAAGGCCTGCGCCTGCTCGCCGAAGCAGCAGCCCAGCCCCCTCAGCAGTAGACGCACAAGGACGGGATGGCCGCACAGTGACGACCACCAGTAGTACGCAGGCGCCCGACCTGGCGCAGTGGCCGCCGCTGGCCGCGGACCGTTCGGCTGCCGGCCAGGCCCTCATCGAGTGGGCCGCCACGACCGACGCCGACCGCCCGCGGTTGTGCCTGCTGCGGGGTGGCCGCGCGAGCGGCAAGAGCCACCTCCTCGCGTGGTTTCTCACCGGCGCGGCTTCCCACCCTGCCACCACGGCCCACGCCACCGTCCCTACCCAGGGGCTGATCACAGATGCGGTCGCTTGGGAGATGGGACGCCAACTCGGCTACGGCCCCGTCCCACCGCACCGCCTCCTGGATCGCGTGGCTGCCGATCAACGACCGCTGCTGCTCCTGCTGCCAGACCTGCACCTCGCCGGCCGCGGTCCCTCCGACCAGCCGGCCGGCAATCCACAGACCATCGTCGACGACTTCGTCCTGCCTCTCCTACAACTGCCCCATGTCCGCGCCGTTGTAGAGACTGGAGAGACCGACCTCCTCGCCGACCAGGAACACCAGGAAGTCGACCTCGGCGCACTGCCGTTCCCCGGCATCGAGCGCCCCGACGACACACCGCTCAACTTCGCGGCCCTGCGTACCGTCATTCCGGCAACAGTCGACGGCAGGCCCATCTGGTCGCAGGCGCCCCGCCCGTCCCGGGAACACATACTCGATGCCGCTGTCGAAACGGGAGACAGCAGGGCCGTTTCCTCACTGCTCGCGGATCCGGGGTTCCTGCTCCACGGCTCAGCCGCCGCCATCACCGCTGCTCTTCGCAGTCCCGCCACCGCAGCACCGGCCGGTCTACGTCCGATCTGGGAAAGGGCTGCTCCGCAGCTCTCCTCCGTCGAGCACGGCATCTCCGAACGGGCAGCCCTGCTACACGCCGCCTCCCTCGGGGTCAGCCCCAGCCTGAGCAAGTACCTGCGTCCCCTCGCAGAGCAGCACCACTGGAGCGCCACCTGGGCACAGCACGGCCAGCCCACCGCGGCGCAGGCCCAACTCCCACAAGGCGGCGGCCTACTGGTCTCTGACCTCCTTGGTCGGCTGCACCAGCATGACCCGGCCACGGGGCACCGGACGGGAATGCTCCCGGCACCGGCTGCCCTGCGTCCCTCCGGCATCGCGGCATCCAGCGCCGACGCACTGCTGATTCTCGACGAGACCGGTCCGCTCCACGCCGTCACAGCTGACGAGGACGGCCTGGCCGCCACCGTGCTCGGGCACATCGCCTCCCACCACGGACATGTGTCGCTCACGACGGCCTCCCACCAGCCCACAGCCATCGGCAGCTGTCCCCACACCTCGTTGGTGGTCATTGGAGACGCTCACGGATCTGTGCACCTGTGGTCCCTTTGCGAGTACCGTCCGATGCCCCGGTCCTATCGCCTGCACACCCAGCCCGTCACGGCCGTGGCCTGCCTGCAGGTCCCCCAAGAAGACCTGACCTTCGTCATCAGCGCCGCGCTCGACGGCTCCATTCGGCTCTGGGAGGCCTCCCAGGCACCGATGGAAACCCCGCTCGATCAACGGCCGGCACTCGTCACGGCCCTCGCAGCCGCCACCACGTCTGCCGGCCCCGTCCTCGCCGCCGCATGGAACGATCAGGAGATCCACCTGTGGCACCTCCTGAGTGGAACAGTCCGCGTACTGCCGCTCCTCTACCGCTGTAACTCCCTCACGCTCACGTCCACAGGACAACTGACCGCCGGTGGCCCGGATGGCTTCCACGCGCTACGACTCGACCTCGACCAACTCTGGGCCTAAACGGGCGTTGCAGAAGTCTCTGCGGCGGCATGGGTGAGTGATTGCCGACCTGCCATTTCACCCTGCCATGGCGAGGTTGTGCATGGTGGCGACTGCTTGGGCGGCGTGGTGGAGGCCAGCTCCGTTCTGTCGGCAGCCGCGGAGGATCTTCCAGGGATGCGCGAGCACCAGCCGGCCGCGCGGCGCCGCCGCTCCGAGGAGACGGCGGGCACCGCGTCGGCCCTGGTGAGAGTCGCGGTTATCTGACGACCTTGCCCCAGCCCTGGGCGATGTCATCCTTGGCGTGGCCCAGCTGCGACTCGGTCGGGAACCTCGGCGTGCCGGAGACCTTCGGCAGCTTGGCGGCCGCGGTCTTGTCGAGCGTGCCGTCCTTCTCCATGGCGGCCATCAGGGCCGGGCGGGCGTAGCCCTTGAGCCAGAGGTTCTGGCCCTCGGCGCTGTACAGGTACTCCTGCCACACTCGGGCGGCTGCCGGGTGCGGGGCGTTCTTGTTGATGGCCTGCGAGTAGTACTGCGAGAACTTGCCGTCCTCTGGGACCGCGACCTGCCAGTCGAGTCCCTTGCTCTTGAGCTCGTCGGTGTACCTGGCGTTGAGGTAGTCCCAGTCGAGAACGATCGGCGTCTGGCCCTTCGTGATGGTGGCCGAGGTGGACTGGACGGGCGTGTAGTTGCCGTTCCTTTTGAGCTTGGCGAAGAAGTCGAGGCCGGGCTGGATGTAGTCGAAGGAGCCGCCGCTGGCGAGGGCGGCCGCGTAGACACTGCCGAAGGCCGAACCGGACTTGGTGGGGTTGCCGTTGAGCGCGACCTGCCCCTTGTACTCCGGCTTGAGCAGCTCCTTGAAGGTGGTCGGGCAGGTCTTCACGCGACGGGCGTCGCAGCCGATGGAGATATAGCCGCCGTAGCCGTTGTACCAGCGGCTCAGCGTGTCCTTCTGGCCGTCGGGGATGTCAATGAAATCGGCGACCATGTACTGCGCGAGCAGATCCTGCTGGGCGGCGCTGTACGCGAAGGAGCTGCCGAGATCGAGGACGTCGGGAGCCTGGTCCTGGTCCTTGCCCTTGCGGGAGGTGACGGCGTTGATCTCGTCCTGGCTGGCGCCGTCCGGGTTCTCCACCTTGACCTTGATGCCGTACTTCTTCTCGAAGCCGTCGATCAGTGCGCCGTAATTGGCCCAGTCGCGGGGGAGCGCGATGGCGTGCAGCGTGCCTTCCTCTTTGGCTGCCTTGACGAGCGCGTCCATGCCCCCGAAGTCCTCGGCCGATATCGCGGTGGCCGCGCTCTCTCCGTCGGCGTTGGTCGCCGCGTCGGGGCCCGCGCCACAGGCGCTGAGGATGAATGTGGCGGCGACGAGGGCGCCGGTAAGGACGGCGGATCTCGGCAGGATCTGGGTCACGGTCTCTCCAGAGGGGTACACAAGGGGGCACAGTGGACAGACGGGGATTCGCGCGGGAGGTTGAGAACTTGTGCGAATACTCGCCTGAACAAGCTGGCCATAGTAGGCACGCTGTCGATGTCTGGTCCGTAACATCTTCGAAACTCTTGACTACCATTCCTGCACATCTGTGGCGCGTGGGGATGTGTCGCGGCGTCTTATCTGTGCTGGTCGCAGTGCGTGCGTGACACGCCACGTTGCGTGAGGTGGGGGCCGGCGCATCACAAGGCGTGGGAGCGAACCGACCTACTTGCGGCAGGCCGTTTGCGCGTGGGAGGCCCTGACGCCTATGCGCTCCATATAAGTGATGCAGAGGCCCTGCGAGACCACGTTCACGCTATCCGCAAATCCGCAACCATAAATTATCTTTGGGCCCACCCTGTAGTCTTTCGAGGAAAGGTAGGCTATGCATCTGTCTTTCGAGCTTCCAGCGGTCGACGACTTCGCAGTGGCATTTGCCGGGGTCGTGGTCGCCATGAATGGCATGACGATTGCGGCTGCTGCCACGCACGCGCCTGTCAATGCACGCCTCACTGTTATGGAATTCATGGGGTGTCCGTTCCGGATTCGCCGAACAGACGAATCCGTGAGAAGGGAAACGGCAAATGGCCGAACTGTCGCCCCTTCAGGATGCCGGGATGCGGGCGGCGAGTCGTTAGCGCTGAGTGCACAACTGTGTTGGCAATGAGTTCACTCGTGGCTGTGGAGGGCCTGGTGCCGGCGGTCCTTGGGCGTGGTGCCGTAGGCGGCGCGGTAGGCGCGGCTGAAGTCGGCTGCGCGGGGGAAGCCCCAGTGCGTGGCGATGGCGTGGATGGGGGTGGCGTGGAGTGCTGGGTCGGTGAGGTCGCGGTGGGCCGCCTCCAGGCGTAGGTGGCGGATCCACGCGGCCACTGTGGCGTCCTGGTCCCGGAAGAGGCGGTGCAGATAGCTGAGGGAGATGTGGTGCGCTGCGGCGATGGTGGCCGGGGTGAGGTGGGGGTCGTGGAGGTGCTCGCGGATGAAGGCCTGGATGCGCAGGGTGAGGGTCCGTCGGTGGGTCTCCGGAGGGAGGCAGCGGCCGGCCTCGAGCAGGTGGGCGAAGAGCGCGGCGGTCAGGTCGGTCAGAGCCGTGCCGAGGCGGGGGCCGTCGGTGGGCTGGTATGGGGTGGTGTCCTGGGTGAGTTGAGTGAGGAACTGCGCCAGGAGAGCGCCCATCCCCTCCCGGGCGGACACCGGCGCCCCGACTATCCGGCGGGCCACGTCGCGGGGGAGCGGTAGCAGGGCCTTGGGAATCTCCAGGGCCACCGAGGTGACCGGGGCGCCGGTGCTGTGGACCTCGTCCGGCAGCGAGGACGAGTTGATGAACAGGTCGTACGGCTCGAAGTCGGTTTCCCGGTGCCTCCACGTTCCCGTCACTCTCCCGCGTAAGAGGAGGGCAAGGTGGTACGTCTCGGGGTCGGACTGCCGGATCAGCTTCGGCGTGCGCCGGAAGACCAGCGGCTGGAACGTGGCGGACCACACGGTGACGGCACCGAGGCCCAGCACGCGCTGGGAGGCCCGAAAGTCGTCGGAGTAGTCGCTGCGCAGCTCCATGGGAGCGTGGGTACGGCCCAACAGCTCGTTCCAGTAACCGAACCGGTCCGCCGCGGGCGCATCCTCGCTCCGGAACACCGTTTCGTCCAACATCCTCGTTCCCCCGTTTCTGACGCCGCTGGTCAAAGGGCTCCCACCAGGTGGTACACGGTGTGCTGGACGTTGCGGTTCCCTGCCGCACGTGATGGCGGAAAGGAGTGTGTCACCGGAGGGTTGTGGACGTACCAGGGCGGGTCCGCCCTAGGGGGTGTCTCTCCGATGGGTCATGGCCGGGCTCCGTCGCGGGCCCTCAGGTCCGCCGCGACCTCCACGAGCGAGGCGGTGAAGGCGTGCCGTGGTGCGGTGAGTACCTGCCGCGTCGGGCCCTGTTCGACGAGTTCGCCGGCGTCCAGTACGGCGATCCGGGCGGCCGCCGCAGCGGTGGCGAGGTCGTGGGTGATCAGCACCAGGGACAGCTCCGGCCGGTCGCGCAGCAGAGCGGTGAGCGTGCCGAGCAGACCGCGCCGGGTGACGGCGTCGAGCCCGGAGGTGATCTCGTCGCAGAGGAGCACCCGCGGCCGGGCCAGCAACGCGCGGGCGAGCGCGGCGCGCTGCAACTCGCCGCCGGACAGCCGCCCGGGCGCGCGGCGCACCAGCTCCTCGGTCAGGCCGAGCGTGGCCAGCGTACGCAGCGCCTCCGCCGCGGCCTCACCGGGATCCGCCCCGCGCAGCCGCACCGCCGTGCGCGCCACCTGGTCCAGCACCGGCCGGTGCTCGTCGAACGCGGCCCGGGCATCCTGGAAGACGTACTGGACCGCGCAGAGCTGCGCACGGGTCCGCGCCCGCAGGCTGCGCGGGAGCACCGTGCCGTCGAGCCGGACCTCGCCGCGGAAGTCGCGGTGCAGCCCGGCCAGGCAGCGGGCCAGCGTGGTCTTCCCGCTGCCGGAGCGGCCGACGACGGCCAGGAACTCGCCCGCGCGGAGGGTGAGTTGGGGAAGCCGCAGCACCTCGGTGGCGGTGCGGGAGCCGGCACGGTGCCGGGCCGCAAGACCCCGCACCTCCAGCACCGCACGGCCCGCGCCCGCCGGCGGGCTCTGGCCCACCCCGGTCTCCGCGGCGAGGAGTTCAGCGGTCCACCGATGCCGCGGGGCCCGCCACAACCGCTCGGCAGGACCCGCCTCCACCACGCGGCCACCGCGCATCACGAGCACCTCATCGGCCAGAGCCCGCACGACATCCAGGTCGTGGCTCAGCAGCAGCACCCCGATGCCCTGCCGGGCCAGTGCCGCCAGCTCGCCGACGACGCGCCGCTTGGTCACCGCGTCCTGACCCGTCGTCGGCTCGTCCGCGACCACCACCCCGGCCCCGGCCAGCAGCGCCTGCGCCAGGACCACCCGCTGCTGCTGGCCCCCCGACAGCTGGTGCGGGTAGCGGCCGAGCAGCGCCTCGCCCTCCGGGAGCTGCGCCAGGGCCAGCGCCCGGCGGATCCGCTCACCGGCCGCCGCCCGCCGCCCGGCACGGGGCAGGGCCCGTACCTGGCCGCGGGCGATGTCGGACAGCAGCGCGCCGACCCGCCGGGCGGGGTTGAGGACCGCGCCGGGGTGCTGGGGCACATAGCCGACCAGGGCGTCGGCCACCCGCACCTCGCCGGTCACCCGGGCGCCCGCCGGGTATTCCCCCAGCAGGGCCAGACCGGTCGTCGTCTTGCCGCTGCCGGACGCGCCGACCAGCGCGGTGACCTTCCCGGCCCGGACCCGCAGCCCGACCCCGTCGACGATCGGCCGCCCGTCGACCTCGACGCGCAGATCCCTGATCTCGGCGATCACGCTCATGCCCGCCTCCTCCTTCCCGCTCCGGCGGCGTTCTTCTCCAGTACGGCGTCGAAGAGCAGATTGCTCCCCACCGTCAGCGCGACGATCAGCAGCGCCGGCACCACCACGGCCCAGGGCTGGACGAACAGCCCCGTCCGGTTGCGGTCCACCATCACCGCCCAGTCGGCCGCGTCCGGCGCCACACCGACGCCGAGGAACGCCGCCGTGGCGACCAGATACAGCACCCCCGTCAGCCGTACGCCGGCATCCGCGACCAGGGTGCGCGCCACCGAACGGCCGACGTACCCCACGGCCGTCCGCCACCAGGACTCGCCCTGCATGCGCAGCGCCTCCACCGCGGGGCGGGAGGCCGCCTCGGCGGCCGTGGCACGCACCATCCGCGCCACGTCGGGGATGTTGACCCCGGCCACCAGCAACGACAGCCCCACCGCCCCCGGCGAGGCGACCGCGGCCACCAGCAGGATCAGCAGCAGCGACGGCACCGCGACCAGCACGTCCCAGGGCCGCATCAGCAGCTCCTCCAGCCACGCCCGGTGGGTGAGCGCGCCCGCGAGGCCGACCGGCAGCGCCACCAGATAGGCCAGCGCCGTCGCGGCCAGCGCGACGAGGATCACCGACCGCCCGCCGAGCAGCACCTGCCGCCACACGTCCCGTCCGACGAAGTCCGTGCCCAGCCAGTGGCCGCCGCCGAGCGTGAAGGACGGCGCCCGGGGCCCCGGTTCGCCCGCGAGCAGCGGACCGAGCAGGGCGAGCACCAGCGGTACGGCGATGACGGCCAGGGCGAGCGCGAAGCGCCCCGGCCCGGCGCCGGCGAGTGTCCTCATGCCGCCACCCCCGCCCGCGGCGCGAAGCGGTGGGCGACCAGGTCGGCGCCCAGGTTGAGCACCACCGTCGCCACGCCGAAGACCACGGACAGGCCCTGCACCACGGGCAGGTCGCGCTCCGCGACGGCGTTCATCAGCACCGTTCCCAGTCCCGGAATCACCAACAGCGCCTCCACGACGACGACCCCGCACAGCAGCCAGTCGACGGTGCGGGCCAGCTGCTGGGCGGCGGGCGCGATCGCGTGGGGCAGGGCGTGCGCGTACCGGACGCGGGCGCCCGGGACGCCGTAGCGGCGGGCATGGACGGCGTACGGAGCGGCCAGCGCGTCGATCATGCCGGCGCGTACCAGGCGGGTCAGTGAGCACACCGGACGCGACAGCAGGACCAGGACGGGGAGCACCAGCGCCGCCGGATGGGCGAGCAGATCGGTGCCGTAACCGACGGCGGTCGGCGGCAGCCAGCCCAGGCGCAGCGCGAACACCGTGACCAGCAGCACGCCGAAGGCGAACTCCGGGACCGCGTACACGCCGAGCGTCACCGAACTGATCAGCCGGTCCGCGAGCCGCCCCTCGTGCCGGGCGGCCAGCACCCCGAGGCCGACGCCGGCCGGCACCAGCAGCGCGACGGTGAGCACGGCCAGCAGCACGGTCGGCCCGAAGCCGTCCGCGAGATACCCGCTGACCGGCCGGCCCGACGTCAGGGACGTGCCGAGGTCGCCGTGGAGCAGGCCGGCCGCCCACTCCGCGAGGCGTTCGTGCGCCGGCCGGTCCAGGTGCAGCGCCGCGCGCAGGGCCGCGATCCGCTCCGGGTCGGGCTGGTCGCCGGCGAGCGCCACCGCCGCGTCGCCCGGCAGCGCCTCGGTGAGCGCGAAGACGAGCAGCACCACGGCCGCCGTCTGCGCCGCACCGGCCAGCAACCGTCGGGCGAACCAGGACCGTAGCCCGCTCATGGTTCTCCCCTGCCTTCGGCCAGAGGGACCCTCACGCTTCGCCCGCTCACGCCAGCCAGACCTTGTCGAAGCGCGCCCAGTCAAGGGAGTTGGCGGGCGCCTCGCGCTCGATGCCCCGTACGTTGCGGGCGGTGCCCAGGATCCAGTCGGCGAAGCCCCAGACCAGGAAGCCGCCCTCGGCGTACAGCCGTCGCTGCATGCGCGCGTAGACGGCGGCACGGTCCTTGCTGTCCCTGGTGGACTGCGCCTGTTGGTACAGGGCGTCGAAGTCCTTGTGCCGCCAGTGCGTGGCGTTGGTGGAGGAGTCGGTGAGCAGGCGCTGCGAGATATGGGACTCGATGGGCATGGCGCCGGAGCGGTAGCAGCACAGCGTCCCGGAGTCCAGGATGTCCGTCCAGTAGCTGTCCTTGCTGCCGGTCCTGACCTCGATGCGCACTCCGGCCCTGGCCGCCTGGTCCCGGAAGATCGCCGCGGCCTCGGTGAATCCGGAGGCGACGGGCGAGGTGTCGAGGGCGACCCTCAGCTTCTCGGCACCGGCCTGCTTCAGCAGGTGCCGCGCCCGGTCGAGGTCCGGGGTGCGCTGCGGCAGCTGGCCGGCGTAGTACTGGTACCCCTTGCCGAACAGATCGTTGCCGACCTCGCCGGCACCGGACAGCGCGCCGTCGACCAGCTCCTTGCGGTCGGCCATCAGGAAGAACGCCTCGCGGACCCGCCGGTCGTCGAACGGCGGCCGGTCGGTCTTCATCGCGAACGCCTGCATGGCGCTGTTGCGCAGCCGGACGATGGTGATCTGCCCCTGGTCCTCATGGGCGCGGGCGGTGGCGGGGTTCAGCTCGTGGGCGTACTCGACCTGGCCGCCCAGCAGGGCGTTGGTACGCGCCGACTCCTCGTTGGCGACGACGAACTCCAGCTCGTCGAGGTAGGGGGCGCCGCCCCAGTAGGCGTCGTTGCGCCGGAAGACGGCGGACGTGCCGGGCGTGAACGACACGAAGCGGAACGGACCGCTGCCGACCGGTTCACGGTCGAAGTCCCGGGCACCCTCGGGGACGATGTACGCGCCGAACGCGGCGAGCACATTGGGGAATTCGGCGGTCGGTCGCTTGAGGACGAACTCGACGGTCCGCGCGTCCACCGCCCGGCTGGCCTTGAGATCGATCGGCTCCAGCGACGCCTTGGCCCGGAACGCCCGCTTGGGGTCGGCGATACGGCGGTAGCTGTACAGCACGTCCCGGGCCGTCACCGGCCTGCCGTCGTGGAACGCGGCCCTGCGCAGCGTGACGCGCCACCGGTCCAGGGCCGCGTTCGGCTGCCACGCCGCGGCGAGCCGGGGCCGGGCGGCGAGATCGGGGCCGTAGTCGGCGAGCTTGTCGTAGAGCGCCTTGGCGCGGGCGGCGTCGGCGAAGAGGTTGGCGAGGTGCGGGTCGAGGGTCTCGCTCGCACCGCCGCCCGCGAAGGCGGCGCGCAGCCGTCCGCCGCGCCGGGGCCTGCCGCCCCCGGAGGTGTCACTAGTCGAGAGCGGGGAGCCGGAGCAGCCGGCGAGCGCGAGCGCACCGAGCCCGGCCGCCCCGCCGGCGGCGGCGAGGAAACCCCGGCGGCGCAGCCCGGGCAGGCGGGGGTCGTTGACGGGGACGTGGTGGTCCATGGCGGTGTCCTTCGAGAGCGGGCGGCGGCAGAGCGGGCGAGGGGGCAAGCGGGGAGCGGGACAGTGGTGTGACGGTCCGGCGGCGGAGGTCCGGCACTCCGGTGGGAGCGGTGTCCGGCGCGGGCCCGACGGGTGCGTTCAGGTCTCCCGCGTGAGCCGGGCGACGAGATGGAGCCGGTCGGCGTCGGCCGTGGTGGCGGGTGGATCCCCCGCGCGCCAGGCAGGATCCGTGCGCGGGCCGGGCCGGTCGTACAGGGCGAGCACCTCGAAGCCGTGGGCCCCGAGGAGATGGCGCAGCTCCTGTGGGAACAGCAGCCGCCATGCGGAGTGCTGCTCGACCGGCGGCGAGCCGTCGTCGGCGGTCCACACCCGGGTACGGCGCAGCAGTTGCGCGGCGCGGTCCACCCGCAGCGCCGTCGTCGACCGGTGGGTGACGCCCCGCCAGGTGAAGCTGCTGACGGACGGGCCGTCGAGCAGTTCGCTGCGGCCGAGGAAGAACGCCCCGTTGCGCATCTCCGCCAGCAGCAGCCCACCGGGCGCCAGGGCCCGGCGGCACGAGGCGAACAGGCCGTCGAGCTCCTCGTTGGTGTGGCAGTACAGCAGGGCGCTGTCCAGGCACACCACGGCGTCGAAGCGCCCTTCCCCCAGGTCGAAGTGGCGCAGATCGGCCCGGACGTACGCGGGCCCGGGGTGGTGGCGGCGGGCGTGGTCGAGCATCGCCGTGGACAGGTCGGCGCCGACGACCCTGCGGCCGGCGCCGTGCAGATGCGCGGCGTCGCGGCCGGTGCCGCAGCCGAGGTCGAGGACCCGCGGACCGGCGCCGTACCGGCGCAGGCAGTCCTCGGCCCAGCGGCCGGCCAGCCGTGTGTCGTCGGGGAAACGGGCCTCGTACAGGGCCGGGTGGTCGGTCAGCAGGTTCGGGTCCGTCATGGGTTCTCCTTACGCGCCCGTGCCGGGCCGCAGCCGTCTGCCTCGTAGCGCGCCGGCTCCGCCGTGCGCCGGCGTCGGACCGCCCTCATGCCGGCACCGGTTCGGCCGGCGTCCGGTCGGGCAGGGTCCGCAGGCGGTGCAGCCAGGCGACGGCCGCCGCGGAGAGGAGTCCGAAGGCGAGGCAGCACGCCCAGGGCAGCCACCGCGCGCCCGTGTGCTCACCGGTGTCCATCGCCCAGCCGACGACGGCGTTGCCGACGGCCGCGGCGACGCCCGAGACCACGTAGAACAGCCCGAAGCAGGTGCCGGTCAATTCCGGGCGGCCGAAGCCGGGGATCAGCTCCATCACGAACGGCTGGGCGATCATCACGCCCAGGTAGAGCAGCAGGGCACCGCCCAGCACCGGCAGCAGGCGCAGCGCCGCGCCGACCGGGTCGCCCTGTGCGGTCCCGGCCCCCGCCACCGCCATCGGCGGCAGGAAACCCAGACCCATCAGGGCGATTCCCCGGCTGATCCACCGGGCCCGGCTGCCCCGCTCCTTGAGGGCCCGGGTGAGGCGCAGCTGCAGCCCCAGGTTGGTGAGGGTGCCGACGAGGAAGACCACGCCCGCCGCGCCGTCCCAGCCGGTGGCCCGGCGCGCGCCGTCGGGCAGCAGCAGATACAGCTGGTTCTCCATCGTGAACATGCCGACCATGGCCAGCGCGAACGCCACGAAGCCCCGGTTGCCGGCCACTTCGCGCCAGTCCGCCACGACGCCGTTCCCGGACGGCGCGACCGTGCCTGCCGGAAGCACCAGGGCCTGGGCGACCGTGAGCACCGCGAAGAGCCCGGACGCGGTGAGCGCGGCGACCCGGAAGTCGACCAGCAGCAGCGCGCTGCCGAGCAGCGGCCCCACCAGCGCGCCGGCCGTCGCGAACACGTTGAACAGGGCGAACGCCTCCGCCTTCCGCTCGCCCGCCGCCAGCGCGAGGTACGCGCGCACGGCCGGGTTGAACAGCGCCCCGGCCAGCCCGCTGAGCACCGAGGCGGCCAGCAGCACCGCCAATCCGTCGCCGAGCGCGAAGAGTCCGAAGCCGACGGTGCGCAGCGCGCAGCCGGCGATGATGACCCCTCGCGCGCCCAGCCGGTCCGCGGCCGACCCGCCGATCAGGAACAGGCCCTGCTGGCTGAGGTTGCGTACGCCGAGCACGATGCCGACGACCGCGGCCGACAGCCCGAGGTCCTCGCCGAGGTGGACGGCGAGGTAGGGGATGAGCAGATAGAAGCCGGTGTTCACGCCGAACTGGTTGACCAGCAGAAGCCGTATCGCGACGGGGAAGCCGCGGATCTCGTGCCAGGTCCTCATGGCCGCGCTCCGCGGTCCGTACGCGGCCGCACGCCCAGGCCCGGGTGCCGGCTCGCCCGGACGGTGCCGTCGGTGCCGGCGATGCCGGTCCACGGGTCGTGGGCGAGCAGCAGATGCCCGTCGAGGTCGGTCCACCGGGCGCGGTCGGCGAGGTGGACGGCGGGGGCGATGCCGAGGGTGCTGGCGGTCAGGCAGCCGAGCATCAGCTCGGTGCCGGTCCCGGCGACCAGTTCGGCGATCCGCAGAGCCGCACCGACCCCGCCGCACTTGGCGAGCTTGACGTTGATGCCCTGCACCCGCCCGGCCAGGCGGCAGGCGTCCTCGTGGCCGACCGCGTCCTCGTCGGCGATGACCGGCAGCGGCGAGCGCGCGGCGAGCCTCGCCAGCGCCTCGGGGTCGCCGGGCGCGATCGGCTGTTCGACGGCCTCGACGCCCAGCGCCGCGAAGCGGTGCAGCAGGCGCTCCGCCTCGGCGGCGCGCCAACCGCCGTTGGGGTCGAGCAGCAGCCGCGCCCGGGGCGCGGCGGCCCGTACGGCCCGGACGCGGGCCAGGTCGTCGGCGGGGTCGGGGGAGCCCGCCTTGATCTTGAGGACCGAGAAGCCGTCCCGCACCAGGTCGGCGGCCCAGGCCGCGGCCCGTTCCGGCGAGGTGATGCCGAGGGTGCGGGCGGTCGCCGCGGACGGTGGGCCGGCGGCGCCGAGCAGGGTGTACAGCGGGGTGCCCGCGCGCTTGCCCACCAGGTCCAGCAGCGCGGACTCGACGGCGGCGGTCACGGCGGGCGGGGTGTCCGCCAGGCCGTTGCCGCGCAGCTCCTCCAGGGCGCTCTCCGGATCGGCGAAGCGGGCCAGCCACTGGGACCGGGCGTGTATCAGCCGGCCGAGCGTGTCGGCATCGAGGCCGTAGTACACGCTGGTGACGGCCTCCGCGTGGCCGTGCCGCCCGTCGTGCTCGACGGACAGCCAGACCGCCTCGCGGGCCGCCATGGTGGAGCGGGATATGCGCAGCGGCTCGGTGAGGGCGAGGCGTACGGTGCGCTGACTGACTTTCACGGGATCTCCTGGCTGTGGGGGGTTCGGCGGGCGAGCGGGTCGGCGACGGCGCGGCACCGGGCCCAGCCGGTGGCCTCCACGGCCTCCGGGTGCGGGATCTCGACCGGACGGGTGGCGGCCCCGGCGGGGTCGAGGCCGTGCGCGGCGAGGAAGTCGTCGTCGTAGACGCTGCCGAGGTAGCGATGCGGGCCGTCGGGGAAGACCCCGGCGACGACGGCTCCCGGATGGACCCGGGCGGCCCAGGCCGCGACCAGGGCGACCGCCCCGGTGCTCCAGCCGCCGCTGACGAAGTTGCCGCGGGCCAGGCGGCGGCAGGCGTCGGCGGCCTCGGCGGGGCCGACCCAGTGGACCTCGTCGAACGCCTCGTAGGCGACATTGCGCGGATGGATGCTGCTGCCCAGGCCGCGCATCAGCCGGGGCCTGGCGGGCTGGCCGAAGATGGTCGAGCCGGTGGCGTCGACGCCGATCAGCCGCAGCCGGGGCCAGTGCCGCCGCAGCGGGCGGACGATGCCGGCGCTGTGACCGCCCGTGCCGACGCTGCACACCAGCACGTCGAGGTGGTCCAGCGCGGTGGCCAGCTCGGCGGCGAGCGAGGCGTAACCGGCCACGTTGTCAGGGTTGTTGTACTGGTCGGGCCAGTACGCGCCGGGCAGCCGCGCCAGCGTCTCCCGCAGCCGCGCCAGCCGCGCGGCCTGCCAGCCGCCCTCGGCCGCCGGGCGGTCGACGATCTCCAGGCGGGCGCCGTGGGCGCGCAGCAGCCGGCGCATCGAGGGCTCCAGCTCCGCGTCGCCCACCAGCACGACCGGATGCCCCAGGGCCTGGCCGGCGAAGGCCAGCCCGATGCCCAGGGTTCCGGAGGTGGACTCCACCACCGGTGCGCCCGGCCGCAGTTCGCCGCGCTCCTTGGCGCCGAGCAGCATGGAGACCGCCGCCCGCGCCTTCATACCGCCGACGCCGAGCCCTTCGAGCTTGCCCCAGAAGCCGGGCTGCGGGCAGGGCAGATCGGCGGTGATGCGGGCGAGCGGGGTCCGGCCGAGCAGGGCCAGGAGCGAGGCGTTGCCGGCGGGGCTGAGGACTGCTGTGGTCACCGGGCGTCCTCGGGGTGCTCGGGGCCGCCGTAGCGGTGGATGACGCCCGGACCGCCGTCGAGCCAGAAGAACGGGTACGGCTCGGCGCACACCGCGCTCACCCCGGCGCCGATGAGGCGCGGCAGCACCGCGCTGCCGGTCTGGGCGAACATCACCAGCGGCTTGCCGTGCTGCCGCGCGTGCCGGCGCAGCGGCTCGAAGCTGCCGTTGCCGAGCGTCATCCCCGAGGCCAGGACGGCGTCGCAGCGCGCCAGTTCCGCGGCCGCGTCGGTGCGCACCGGCTCGCCCCACTCCGTGGTACCGCCCTTGAGGTCGCAGGGTATGTACGCCACGCCCCGCGCCCGCAGCGCCTCCAGCAGCGAGTTCACTACCCCGACGACGAGCACGGTGCCTCCCGGCGGGACGTCGAGCAGTCCGGTGACGGCTCTGGCCCTGGCCCGGGACTTCGCCAGCGAACTCCCGGCGGGCAGCGGCCAGGGCCGTGCGCCGGCCGCGGGAGTGTGCGGCAGGACGTGCGCCAGGTAGGCGTCCAGCGCGGCCACCCGTACCGGCACCAGTTCATGCGTCAGCAGCCGGGCGACGTCGGCACCGACGCAGTCGTCCACCGCGCCGTCGGGCAGGGCGCCGGGCTCGACCGCGCACGAGCCGACCGCCGCGGCCAGGCGCAGGCTCAGCACCTCGTTGCGGTAGCCGCCGCTGCGCCCGTCGTGCCGTACGGACTGGCGCGTGGCGAAGGCCACGGCGATGCGGGTGGTGCGCGGGTCGGGGCCGAAGCCACCGGCGAGCACCCGCTCGACGAGTTCGTCGTACGAGGCCGTGGTGCGGTGGGGGGCGGTGCGGGCGCTCATCGGGCGGCCACCTTCGGACGCAGCGCCGAGAGCAGGGCCTCGACCCGCTCGCGGGCTCCGGACCCCTCGGCGTCGCCGGCCATGACGTGGCCCAGGTACTCGTTGTTGCTGCCCGCGGCCCTGACCACCGTGCCGGGTTCGGAGAGCTGGAGCTCCAGCAGGCCGTCGGCCCCGCGCACCTTCTCGGCTCCGCCGACGGACTCCAGCACGCCCGCGGCGTCCGGCACCAGGAACCCGATGGCGGCGCTGCACAGCCCGGTTGCCCGCGGGCGCAGGTCCGGCTCGCGGCCGAGGGCCACGTCGACCCCGGCGGCGGCCAGATCGATGCCCGCCACATGGCGGACGAGTTCGGTGATGCGGTTGCCGGCGGGGCGCGGATTGACCTCGACGACCCGGGGGCCGTCGGCGGTCAGCTTGATCTCGGTGTGCGCCACCACCGCGTCCAGGCCGAGGGCGGCCAGCGCCCGGCGGGCGGTCTGGGCGGCGGCCTCGGCGTCGGCGGGGGAGAGCGCCGCGGGGTACATGTGTCCCGTCTCGATGAAGGCCGGTGCACCGCCGACGCTCTTGTCGGTCACCCCGACCACCTGCGTGGTCCCGTCGAACGACACGGTCTCCACGCTGACTTCGGGCCCCTGGAGCAGCTCTTCGAGCAGCACCACCGGTGCGCGCCGCTGGCCGCGCGCGTTGACGGGGAAGTCGGCGAGCGCCTGGTAGGCGCGGGCCAGCCCGGCCTCGTCGTCGACGCGGCGGACGTACATCCCGGCGCACAGGTCCACCGGCTTCAGTACGAGCGGATAGCCGATCTCCCGAGCCGCGTCGGCGGCCTCGGAGCGGTCCGCGCAGACGGCGAAGCGCGGCCCGGGCAGTCCGGCCTCGGCCAGCACCCGGCGGGTGGCGTCCTTGCGGCAGGCGCTGTCGACCGCGGCGGGGGCGGGGCCCGCCAGGCCCAGCCGGGCGGCGATCCGCGCGGCCGTCGGGAGGTAGTAGTCGCAGGACGTGATCACCCCGTCGAAGCCCAGCGCGCCGTGCAGGTGCTCGACGAGGGGCAGCAGGGTGGTGAGGTCGTTGGTGTCGGCGGTCAGCGTGTTGCGCGCCGACAGCAGCGGATGCGCGGCGCCCTCGGGCGCGGTGCGCAGGTAGTGGTGCAGGTCACGGGTGAGGAAGGTGAACTCGTGCCCGCCCTCGCGGATCGCTCGTGGCAGCAGCCTGCTCATCGATCCGACCCAGCTCTCGACCATCAGCAGATGGGCCACGGTTTCCCTTTCACGGAAGGCGAGTTGGACGCAGGGCCGGCCCGGCTCCGTGCAGGGGCGGGCCGCCTTGACGAGCCCCCACCTTAACGATAATCGTTTTCATTGTCATCTGAGGCCCCGTTGCCCACTCCCCGACCCCGTGAAGAGGACCCGTGACTCCCGCCGTACGCCGCCGACGTGCCCGGCGCGCCCTGGTGGCCGCCGCCACCGCCACCGCCCTGGTCCCGGCCGCCCCCGTCCACGCCACCACCCCGAAGCCCCCGCTCCGCTTCGGCGCCTGCCCCCGGTCCGTACCGGCCCCGGCCGCGCCCGACCGCGTCGAATGCGGCTGGCTGAGCGTCCCGCTCGACTGGGCGCACCCGGACGGCAGGCAGATCCGCATAGCCGTCTCCCGCGTACGCGCCTCCGGTCCACCCGCCCGGCGTCGCGGTGTCCTGCTGGTGAACCCGGGCGGGCCCGGCGGCCCGGGCGTGCCCTACGCCGTCACCAAACGCGCCAAGCTGCCCGAGAGCGTGCGCCGCGCTTACGACGTGATCGGGTTCGACCCGCGCGGCACCGGGCGGAGCGCGCCCGTCGACTGCGGCCCGATGGGCGGCCTCTTCGCCGC
The DNA here is from genome assembly GCF_055576575.1 of Streptomyces sp. NPDC033270. Taxonomy (NCBI): domain Bacteria; kingdom Bacillati; phylum Actinomycetota; class Actinomycetes; order Kitasatosporales; family Streptomycetaceae; genus Streptomyces; species Streptomyces sp. NPDC033270. The sequence continues at coordinate 105,462 of NZ_JBVIRA010000010.1, read as the reverse complement.
CCCCGGCCCCGACCCGCTGCCGGTCGGGCGCCCGGCGGAGGGGGCGTACCTCGACTCGCTCCGGCGGCTGGCCGGCGACTGCGCCGACGGCGCCGGCGACGCCCTGGCCCACCTGTCCACCACCGAGACCGCCCGCGACATGGACGCCCTGCGCGCCGCGCTCGGCGAGCGGCGGATCGGCTTCCTCGGTGTGTCCTACGGCAGTTACCTCGGCGCCGCCTACGCCGCACAGTTCCCCCGGCACGTCGGCCGGATGGTGCTGGACAGCGTCGTCGGCCCCTGGGGGTGGTACGACTTCGACCTGCGGCAGAGCCGGGCGCTGCTGCGCCAGCGCGAGGTGTTCTTCGCCTGGGCCGCCCGGCACGAGGCGCGCTTCGCTCTCGGCGGCAGCGCCGGCCGGGTCCGCGCCGCCTACCTGAGGGCGCGCCGGGCGCTCGCGGCGCACCCCGCGGACGGCTTCGGCCCCGCCGCGTTCGACCGCGCCGTCTACCGGGCCCTCGGCCGCACCGAACGCTGGGCGGACCTCGCGGCCGGCATCCACGCGTACCTGCGGCACGGCGACACCGCACTCCTGCGCCCCGACGACCCCTTCGACGGGGCCGCGTCACGCACCTTCCAGTCCGCGAACCGCGTGGTGAAGTGCGCGGACGGGCGCGGTCCCACGCCCGGCAGGGTCACGGCCGACCTGCGGCGCCTGCGGCGGTACGACCCCCAGCCGCTCGTCACGGGAATGGAGGCCTCGGCCTGCGCCTACTGGCGCCACGAGCCCGCCCACCGCACCCGCCTGGGCAGTCCGGCGGCGCCCCCGGTCCTGCTGATCGTCTCGGCGCACGACCCCGTCACCCCCATCGAGGGAGCCCGGCAGCTCCGCCGCCACCTGCCCGGCTCGCGCCTGATCACCCTTCACCACGACTACTCCCACGGCGTGTTCGCGAGCCGGGGCAACGCCTGCGTGGACGCTGCCGCCGCCGCGTACCTGGTCGACGGGACCGTCCCCGCGGCGGATGTGCACTGCACCGGCCCGGGGCTGCCGACGCCGTGAGGCCCTGGGGCGGAGGTGCTACGTGGCTCCTAGGGGGCGGGCGAACAGATCCCGTAGGGGAAGCGAGCGCCCCCTGCGGGGCCACAACGTGGCGGGGGCGGGGGGTATTCCGGGGGGCGGGGTCACGGGGGTCGAGGGGCCACGGGGGCCTAGGGGCACGGGGGTTGAGGGGGCCATGGGGGCCGAGGGGTATGGGGGGTATGGGGGGTATGGGGGGTCGAGGGGGCCACGGGGGCCGACGGGTTGGCCGCCTACGGGCGGTAGATGCACGCCGCCAGCGGAGCGTGGGTCTTCCAGCCCAGGGTCTCGTAGAGCGCGCGCCCCTCGTCGGTCGCGCCGAGTACGCCGAGGGTCGCGCCCCCGGCCACGGCGTGGTCGGCGAGGGTGCGCATCACCAGGCCGCCCAGCCCGCGGCGGCGGTGCGCCTCCTGGGTGACGACGCGGTCGACGACCGCGGCCCGCCCGAGGACCGCCAGCTGCCCCTGCGCCGCCAACTCGCCGGCCGTCGAGTGCACTTGGGCGTAGGTGACGCCGGCGCGGGTCTCCAGGGACACGGTGTACCCCGCGGGCGCCACCGGGTCCGTGGCCGTCAGATCCGCGGCCATCAGATGCCCGGCCTCGTCCTTGTCCACCACCCACCCCGCGGGCAGCCAGGGGCCGAGTCCGTCCGGATCCATGGGGACCTTGAGCCAGGTGTGCGGCACGGTCACCGAGGCGGCGGCCGCACGTACCGCCGACTCGTGCGCCTCGGGCAGGACATGGCGGCCCACCTGGTCGGGCCTGCCCACGTCGAGATAGCACCCCCAGGGCCGCTCGGCCGGCGGCGGAGTGGCGCGGGAGACGGCCCAGCCGGCCGCCCAGGTCCTGACGAGTTCCGGAATCATCAAACCCTCCCTGAAGTGGAATGAGTAATAGGCGCGATGCCTGTGCGCACATTACCTACGGTGGGTGGGCGCGGCATCCGTTTTTCCCGCAGCGCCTGAACCGCGGCGATCACCGGCCGGCGCGGCTCGGCGCGGTGGTCGTCACAGGTGTAGAGAGGAGTTATGAGCATCCGGCGCGGTGTCACCCGGCTCGGCGGCGCCTGGCGGCCGAAGCACGGGTTGCTGGCCGTGCCGCTGGCGATCATCGTCGCCGTCACGCTGATCGACATCCATACGCCGACGACCATCCACCTGGGCCCGCTCCTGGTCGCCGCGCCCGCGATCACCGCCTCCTTCGCCGGAGCCGGTCTCACCGGCGCCGTCGCGGCCCTCGCCGTGGCGGCGCAGATCGTCGTCGGCCATCTGCACGGCGGGCTGATGACCGCCAACCACCAGGCGCAGATCGCCGCCCTGATCGTGATCGGTGCGTTCCTCACGTTCTTCCGGTACGTGCGGGACCGGCGCGAGCGGCGACTGAGCCAGGTGCAGTCGGTGGCCGTCGCGACCCAGCACGTCCTGATGCGGCCGCTGCCCGAGCGCATCGGACCGCTGCAGATCGCGTCCGCGTACATCGCCGCCGAGGCCGAGGCCCAGATCGGCGGTGACCTGTACGCGGCGGTACCGGCCCCCGGCGCGACCCGCCTGGTCATCGGCGACGTACGCGGCAAGGGCCTGGCCGCCATCGAAGAGGCCGCGATGCTGATCGGGGCCTTCGAGGGCTCCGCCTACCGCAACCTCTCGCTGCCCGGCATCGTGGCGCACCTGGGCAACTCCGTGCACTGGAACATGGCCCACCTCGCCGAGGGCGAGGCCGAGGCGGCGGAGTCCTTCGTGACCGCACTGGTCATGGACGTCCACCACGACTGCCCCGCCCTGTCGATGGTCAACTGCGGACACCCGCCGCCGCTGCTGCTGCGCGACGACCGGGTCCACGCCCTGGAGGTCCGCGAGCCCGCACTTCCGCTGGGCCTCAGTGCCCCCTCGGAGAGCGAGTACGAGGTCGAGACGTTCGGGTTCGACGTCGGCGACCTTCTCCTCCTCTACACCGACGGGGTGGTCGAGGCCCGGGGCAGGGACAACGCGTTCTACCCGCTGGTCGAACGGGTCGCCACCTGGCGCGAGACCGACCCGCCGTCGCTGGTGCGCCGCCTCCACCACGACCTGCTCCAGTACGCCGGGGGAAACCTGGGCGACGACGTCGCGATGATCGCGATCGCGAGGTGTCCCTGAGCCGCTCGCCTGAGCCCCTGAGCCGCTCGCCGCTTTGCCGCTCGCCCCGAGCCGCCCGACCCGGGTCGCCTCCGGCCCCGGCCCGGAGCACCCTGGAGACGTAACCGGGTAGCCATGAGCCGAGCAGTGAGGTGCCTGATGAGCACACTCGAAGAACACATCGACATCAGCGTTCCCCTCCATACGGCCTGGGAATGCCTTCATCGCGCGGAGACCTATCCGCGGTTCGTGGACGGTGTGCGCCAGGCGCGTACTGAGGGCGAACTGACGCATCTCGACGTGAACGCGGGCGGCCGGTCCCAGGCGGTCGACATCCAGATCACCGACCGTGACCAGGACAACCTGATCAAGTGGCGGACCACGAGCGGCCCCGAGCTGGCGGGTACCTTCTCGCTGCAGCCGATCGACGGCGAGCACACCAGGCTCCAGGCCCGGTTCGAGTACGAGCCCGGCACCGTCACGGAGGCCTTCGGCGGGCCGAAGGGGTTCGCCCAGGCGGCCGCGATCGAGCGGGGCGTACGCAGCGACCTCCAGCAGTTCAAGGAGCTGGTGGAAACGCAGCGGTGAAGCGGCGTCAGGCGTCGGGGCCGGACATCCGGGCGGGCCGGCTCTGAGTGGGCGACGGCTTCGGCGGAGTACCCCCGCTGACCGATGGTGTGCGGCCGGCCGCCCTCCGCCGCGTAGACGAGCACGCCCTGGGCGCCGAAGGCCGGCACGATCTGGTCGGCGACCAGGTCCACGACGTCCCGGACCTCCATGGCCTCGGTGAGCGCGGCGGCCAGGTGCAGTACGTGGTAGATCTGCCCGGCGCCTACCGGCACCACCGCCTCCGGCCCCGTGAGGTCGGCGGGCGCCAGGGCCTCCTGCGCGCGCTGACGGGACGCACGGGTGGGGGCGACAGCACGCGCGGCGCCCCGGGCGGCGGCACCCGGGCCCCGGCACCGGAACGGTCGGCCGGCAGGGCCGCCAGACGCCGGCAGGCGCTCTCGATCGCCGCCCGCTCGTCCGCTCGTCCGCCGACAGCTGCGGGCGGCTGACCGGCGGGCCACAGCAGCAGGGCGCCGCGGCTGCTGTCGCCCTCCAGCACCGGCTCGTCGGCCGCCCGCACATAAGCCCCCCGGCCGACGCCCCGGAGTCCCGCAGCGCCTGGAGCAGGGCCCGGTCCACCGGGCCGGAACCGGTCTCGCCGCTCGCCTCGCACCTTCGCACCGCTGCCGCTGTGACCTCGCGGCCACGTGGGGCCGCCGCCGGCCCTCCCGGGGCCATTGCCGACGTTACGCCGCCCCGCCGGGCCGCGGCACGCGGATACCCGCACCGCCCGGCCTCCCCGCGGGCCGGCCGCGCGGTGCGGAAGAGGTGCGACGGCCCTAGGCTCGGAGATATGCCGGGAACACGCCGTGCGCCGTCTCGTGTGGGAGTAGGGGGAGCACGGTGTGTTCGCCGGCGCGGGGCGTCGCTGCGGCTGCCGGCCGTGGGTGCGGTGGTGGCGCTGCTCGCCCTCCTCGCGGGAACTCCGGCCACCACGGCCGTCGATGACCCGGATCTGGCGCGCTTCTACCAGCAGCGGCTCGCCTGGGAGCCCTGCGGACAGGACATGCGCAGCGGCACACCGGGGCAGGACGCCACCCAGCCGCCGGGCTATCAGCAACGCCTGGAGTGCGCCCGGCTGGAGGTGCCGCGCGACTACACCGACCCCGCACGGACCACGCTGCGGGTCCAGCTGATCCGGCTGCGCGCCACCGGCCCCGGTGAGCGGCTCGGTTCCCTGGTGATCAACCCCGGTGGGCCGGGTGCCTCCGGCGTGGACTATCTGATCGACAACGGGAGCGCCTTCGCCCGGCTGGGGCAGCGCTACGACATCGTCAGCTTCGACCCGCGCGGCACCGGCCGCACCGAACCCGTCACCTGTGGCACCGAACTCGCCCCCGCCCAGGGCGCCCAGGACACCCTGGCGGCCAAGGAGAAGCGCATCAACGACGCCTGCGGCCGGTACTCCGGCGGGCTGCTGCCCTGGGTCGGCACCCCCGACGTCGCCCGGGACATGGACGTGCTGCGTGCCGCGGTCCACGACGGCAAGCTCAACTACCTGGGGTTCTCCTACGGCAGCAAGCTCGGCGCGGTCTACGCCCACCAGTTCCCGGACAAGGTCGGCCGGATGGTCCTGGACAGCGTCGAGGACCCGACCAAGAACACCTGGCAGACCGCACTGGCCCAGGCGAAGGGCTTCCAGCGGGCGCTGGACGACTTCGCCGCCGACTGCATCCGGGCCAAGGACTGCCCGATGGGCACCGACGGGCGCCGCGCACAGGACCAACTGCGCGGCTGGTACCGGGAGTTGAGCGACCGCCCGATGACGGTGAAGGGGCGGACGGTCGACCAGACGACCTATGTCTACGCGCTGCGCGAGGCCCTCTACAGCAGAAGCGACTGGCCGGCGCTGCGGCAGGCGCTGGCGCAGCTGCGACGCGGCGACGGCGCCGGCATCCTCCGGCTGAGCGACACCGGTGGCAGCCAGGCCGGCGGTGCCCACCGCCTCCCGGCGCGGCAGGCCGGCCGGGACAAGCTGCCGCCGCAGGACCAGCTGGCCCTGCGGGCGGTCTCCTGCCGGGACACCTCGGAGCGCTACGACGCCGAGGACTACCCCCGCGCCGAGCGGGAACTCACCCGGGCCTCCCCGCTCTTCGGCCCGGACATCGCCCCGACCCTGCTGGACTGCTACGGCTGGCCCGCCGCGGGCGACGACTCCTCCCGCGAGGTGGCGGCCCCCCACGCGCCGCCCCTCCTGCTCGTCGCGACCACCAACGACCCGGCGACACCGTACGAGGGCGCCCTCAACATGGCCCGTGAACTGGACAACGCCAGCACGGTGCTGACCTACCGCGGTGAGGGGCACGCCGCCTACGCCTCCGGTGACGCCTGCGTCCAGGGGTACGTCGACGACTTCCTGCTGGACGGCAGGATGCCCAAGCCCCACACCTCCTGCGGCTGAGCCGCGGTCCGGGGGGCTCAGCCGGCCCGTCGGCCGCGTCCGGTCCCGGTCCGCTTCGCCGCCTGCGGCTTCTTGGTGGCGGTCTTCTTGCCGGCGGCCCCGGAGGCGGCCCGGGCGGTGGCCTTCTTGGCGGCGGTTTCGGCGGCGGCCTTCTTCGCGGGCGACTTCTTCGCCGCGCCCTTCTTCGCGGCGGGCCCGGATCCCTCCTCCTCGCCGCGCGACCGCTTGGCGGCGCGGACGCTGTCCTGCAGGGCCGCCATCAGGTCCATCACCTGGCCCGCGGGCGGCTCCTCGCCGGTCTCGAACGCCGGCTCGCGATGCGCCAGCTTCGCCGCCACGATCTCGTCGAGCGCCTCCCGGTAGTGATCGTGCACATCGTCCTCGGACAGCCCGCCGTAGGAGTCCATCAGGGCCTCGGCGGCCGCCACCTCCTTGGCGGCGATCTTCTCCTGCCGCTCGGGCAGCACGCCGTCCATCGGGCGGATCTGGTGCGGCCACAGCAGCACCTGCATCACCAGCGCGCCCTCCAAAGGGCGGATCACGGCCAGCGTCTCCCGTCCGTGCAGCGCGATCTTGCCGAGCCCGACGCGACGGTGCCGCTCCATCGCCTCGCGCAGCAGCACATAGGGCTTGGCCGCGGCGGGGCTGTCGACACCCAGGTAGTAGCCCTTGCCCATCTGCAGCGGGTCGATGTCACCGCCGGCGACGAAGGCCAGGATCGTCAGCGTCTTCGCGGTCGGCAGCGGCAGCGCGTCCAGATCGTCGTCGCTCAGCGGTACGACGGTCTCGCCGTCGCCGGGCCGGTAGCCGCGGCCGATCTCGTCCGGGGGGATCTCGACGCCCTCCAGCGAGCACACGGGCTGATTGCGCACCCGTCCGCCGTCCGCCGTGTGGATGCGCACGAAGCTGACCGACGCCGAGCTGTCCGTGGCGTTGTACGCGGCGACCGGGATCGTGACCAGGCCGAAGCTGATGGAGAACTTCGCCGTGGGACGCATGGGGGCCGCCTTCATCGGTGCCGGTCGGCTCCATGCTAAACGGGGCGGAGGAAGGGCACATCCCGGGATGAATCACCTGTCCCGGGAGGGATCGGGCGCGCCGTACGGACGGACCGCCTCAGGTCACCGGATGCCGGTGGTCTCCCGCGCACAGGGCCCAGATGATGAAGATGTTGATCGCGACCAGCACGATGGCCCAGAACGGGTAGAACGGGATCCACAGGAAGTTCGCGAGCGCCCCGAGGCCCGCGAGGACGACACCGAGGACGCGGGCCCACGTCGCACCGCTCATCAGCAGCGCGATGCCCGCGAGGAGGATGACCAGGCCCAGGATGAGATGGATCCAGCCCCAGCCCGTGAGGTTGAACGAGAACACGTAGTTCCGCGTCGTGACGAAGACGTTGTCCTTGGCGATTGCGGAGATGCCTTCCAGGAAGGCCATCGCACCACCGAAGATCATCAGTACCGCGGCGAACGCCGTCCAGCCGCCGACGCATTGCTTCTGAGGGGCCATGGTCCACTCCTCACTTGAGAAACGCTGGCCGCCGGCGCGGACCCGCCGGTGGTCATGCCCTGATTCCACGTTTCCACAGGCCCCGACCCTCCGCATGTCAGGGATCCGCACCGCGGGCCGGGGGCGCGGACGCGCCGTACCGCCGTCGCGCGGCAGGCGCCGGTGGCTGACAGGCCCTCATGGCGCGCGGCGATCCGGCCGGCGCGGTGCCCGGTGCGGGCCCGCTTCAGTCGGGCGGCTCGGGGGCGGGGTTCTCCTCCGGCTCCCCACCCGGCGGTTCCTCGGGTCGCGGGCCCGGCTCGTCCGGCTCCGGCTCGGCGGGGACCGGGTCGCGCGGCACCGGCTCCGGCCGGCTCGGCACGGGACCGGGCCCGTCGGGCGCCGGTTCGCTGGCCGACGCCCCGGCGGCCGGGACGCCGACGGCGGTGGCGGTGGCGGCTGTGGTCGTGGCGGTCATAGCGCTCTCTCCTCCCCCTCCATCCTGCGGCCGATGCCGGTGATCGGCCCGTTCGGGGAACCGCCGCCGGGACGGACCTGGTGCGGGACTTCCGGCTGTACGCGTACGCGTGGGAGGCCCTGGACACCGAGGCGTGTCGCCACCCCCGGTCAGTACACGTCGCGGACGTAGCGCTTCTCGGCCGCGAGCTGTTTGACGTAGCCGGCGGCCGCGTCCTGCGTCAGCCCCCCGTGCGCCACGGCGATCTCGCGCAGGGCGCGGTCGACGTCCTTGGCCATCCGGGACGCGTCGCCGCACACATAGAAGTGGGCACCGTCCTGCAGCCAGGACCACAGATGGGCGCCGTGCTCACGCATCCGGTCCTGCACATAGACCTTGGCGCGCTGGTCGCGGGAGAAGGCCGTGTCCAGCCGGGTGAGCAGCCCCTCCTCGCGCAGTCGGCCGAGTTCGTCCTCGTAGTAGAAGTCCGTGGCGCGGCGCTGCTCGCCGAAGAACAGCCAGTTGGGGGCGCGGTGGCCGCGGGCGCGCCGCTCGTTGAGGAAGCCGACGAAGGGCGCGACGCCGGTGCCGGGCCCCACCATGACCATCGGTGTGGCCGGGTCGGCCGGCGGCCGGAAGTGGGGGGCGGACCGGACGAACACCGGCACCGGGCTGCCGGGCTCGGCGTCGGCGAGGAAGGTGGAGGCCACGCCCTTGCGCGGGCGGCCGTGGCGGTTCTCATAGCGCACGACGGAGACCGTCAGATCGATCAGGCCGGGGTCGGTCAGCGGGCTCGACGATATGGAGTACAGCCGGGGCCGCAGCCGCGGCAGGAGGGCGGCCCACTCCGCGGCATCGGCCCGGACCGGGTGTTCGGCGAGCACGTCGACGGCCTGCCGGCTCCAGGCCCACTGCGCGAACTCGCCCTTGTTGTCGGGCCGCAGCAGCTTCTTCAGCAACCGGTCACCGGTGCGTTCGGCGGTCAGCCGCAGCAGGCTCGGGGAGATCCGCGTGATGTCCAGATGGCGCAGCAGCGCCTCGCCGAACGACACCGTGCCCAGGCCCGGGACCTCGACGGTGGTGGCGGGGTCGAGACCGGTGTGCTCCAGCCACTCCGCGACCAGCTCGGGGCAGTTGGTCGGCTGCACCTCCAGCGCGTCGCCCACCGCGTAGTCCAGCGGCCCGCCTTCGACGTCGCGGGTGTCGAAGGTGAACCGGCGCACCTCCTTGGTGGCCCCGGCACGGCTCAGCAGCTGATTGCCGACGAGCCGGGCGACGCTCGGCGCGGGCCTGGCGGCGCGGGCGGGAGCCTGCGGCGCGGCGGCCGGCGCGAGCGCCCCCGCCTCCCCGGCGCCGCCGGCGTCCCCTGCGTCCGCCCCGCCCTCCAGGGCACTGAGCACCTGCTCGACCCACTGCCCCGCCGGCTGCTCGTAGTCCGGTTCGCAGTCCGTGCGCGGCACCAGCCGGACCGCGCCCAGCTCGGCCAGACGCGCGTCGAGCCGGCGCCCATGGCCGCAGAAGTCGTCGTAGGAGGAGTCGCCCAGTGCGAGGACGGAGTAGCGCACCCCCTCCAGCCGGGGAGTGTCGGGCGCGTTGAGCGTCTCCCAGAACCCCGATCCGTTGTCGGGCGCGTCACCGTCACCGAAGGTGCTGGTGACGATGAGCAGATCGGCGGTGCGCGGCAGGGTCGCCGGTGCGCTCTCGGCCATGCTCAGCAGCGTCGCGTCCCGCCCGCTGCCCTTCAGCCGCCTGGCCGTGTCGGCGGCGACCTCCTGCGCGTTGCCGGTCTGCGAGGCCCACAGCACGATGACCGTACGGGACGGCGCGGCGTCGGCGGCCTCGGCGGGTGCGCCCGCCGCGCCGTCCGCCGCCGGCCGGCCGTCCTCGACCCGCGAGAACATCCCGGCCAGCACGCCGTTCACCCACAGCGCGGTCTCCGGCCCGAACGGCGCCTGCGCGGGCAGCACGGGCGTCCCCGAGGCGTTTCCCGAACGCAGCCCGGCGAGGAAGCCGGACAGATAGCGGCGTTCGTGCGCGGCCAGCACCGGCGGAGTGGGATCGGGGATCCGGAACACCTCGGACAGCAGCGCCACCGCACCCTCCGTCCCGCCGCCGAACTCCGCGGCGGGCCCGGGCGCCCCCTCCGTACGCGCCCCGGCCGCGCTCCCCGCCGGTCCCCGCTCGCCCGCGACCCGGGCCAGCGAGACCGCGCACACCTTGAACTCGGGCTGGAAGGAGACCGGATCGACCGCGTCGTTGGTCACCGCGTTGACGCTGAGGTACTCGCCGAACAGGTCGTTCCAGTGGAACGGCGCGAAGCAGTTCCCGGGCCGCACCCGGTCGGTCACCACGGCCGGCAGCACCGCCCGCCCGCGCCGCGAGGCCACCTCCACCGCATCGCCCTCCGCGACGCCCAGCGCCTCCGCGTCCCGGGGGTGGATCTCCACGAACGGCCCCGGGTTGAGCTTGCTCAGCTTGGCGACCTTGCCGGTCTTGGTCAGGGTGTGCCACTGGTGCTGCAGCCGGCCGGTGTTGAGCACGAAGGGGAAGTCGTCGTCGGGCAGCTCGGCCGCGGGCAGATGCGGCCGGGCGAAGAACACGGCCCGGCCGCTGGGGGTGGGGAAGGACAACCGGGGCCGGGAGCCGTCCGGGCGCAGGGCCACCTGCTGGCTGACACCGTCGTTGAGGTAGCGCACCGGATTGCGGTCGGGCCCGTCCGCCGACGCGCTGGGCCACTGCACCGGGGTGCGCCGCAGCCGCTCGTAGGACACCCCGCGCAGGTCGTACCCCGTCTGCGGGTTCCAGGCGCGCTTGATCTCCTCGAATATCTCCTCCGCGCTCTCATAGCCGAAGGCGTCCTCGTACCCCATCTCGCAGGCGATCCGCGCGATGATCCGCCAGTCCGGCCAGGCCTCGCCGGGGGGATCGGCGGCCTGCCGCACCAGCGTCAGATTGCGCTCCGAGTTGACCATGACACCCTCGGACTCGCCCCACATGGCGGCCGGCAGCACCACATCGGCGTACGCGTTGGTCTCGGTCTCGGTGAAGACGTCCTGCGCCACGACGAACTCCGCCGCCTCCAGCCCCTCGATGACCGTCCGGCGGTTGGCGACCGAGGCGACGGGGTTGGTGCAGATGATCCAGCACGCCTTGATGTCCCCCTCCGCCATCTCCCGGAACATCTCGACGGTCCCCCTGCCCGCCCCGTCCGCCCGCAGCGTCCCCGGCCGCAGACCCCACAGCTCCTCGACGAAGGCACGGTCCTCGGCCACCAGCGCGGACCGCTGTCCGGGCAGCCCCGGCCCCATGTAGCCCATCTCGCGGCCGCCCATCGCGTTGGGCTGGCCGGTGAGGGAGAACGGACCGGCGCCCGGGCGGCAGATCGCGCCGGTCGCCAGATGCAGATTGATCAGCGCGTTGGTGTTCCAGGTGCCGTGCGTGCTCTGGTTCAGCCCCATCGTCCAGCAGCTCATCCAGGCGCCCGCCGCGCCGCCGATCCACTCGGCGGCCCGGCGCAGGTCCGCCTCCGGGATCCCGGTGATCTCCGCGACCGACTCGGGCCGGTAGTCCTGGAGGAACTCGGCCATCGCCTCCCAGCCGTCGGTGTACTCGGCGACGAACTCCTCGTCGATCGCGCCGCCGTCGACCAGCAGCCGCAGCAGCCCGTTGAGCAGGGCCAGATCCGTACCCGGCGCGACCTGCAGGAACAGGTCCGCCTTGGCCGCGGTGGCGGTGCGCCGCGGATCGACCACGATCAGCTTGGCGCCCGCCTTGACCCGCTCCATCATCCGCAGGAAGAGAATCGGATGGCAGTCGGCCATGTTGGAGCCGATGACGAGGAACACCTCGGCGTGCTCGAAGTCCTGGTACGAGCCGGGCGGGCCGTCCGCGCCCAGCGACAGCTTGTAGCCGCTGCCCGCGCTCGCCATGCACAGCCGCGAGTTGGATTCGATGTTCCGGGTGCGCACGAAGCCCTTGGCGAGCTTGTTCGCCAGGTACTGGGCCTCCAGCGTCATCTGACCGGAGACGTACAGGGCGAGCGCGTCCGGGCCGTGCTCGTCGACGATCGCCCGCAGCCGGCCGGCGGTCTGCTTGATCACGGTGTCCATCGCGGCGGCCACCGGCTCGTCGCCGCGGTCCGCGCGCACCAGGGCGGTCGACAGCCGCCCCGGCGCGGCGAGCAGCTCGGCGCTGGTCGCGCCCTTGGTGCACAGCCGGCCCGCGTTCGTCGGGTGCGCCTTGTCACCGGATGCCTTACGGACCGTACGGCGACCGTCGCGGTCCGTGGCCACGTCCAGGACGATTCCACAGCCGACACCGCAGTACGAGCACGCCGTCCGCACCTGTGTCAGGTGCTCTGCCAGCGGTTCCGGTGCGGTCACGGACGGTCCCCTTAGTGGTCGGATGCAGGGCTCCGACCCTACGAGCCGCCCGTTAAGCGGGTGTCACACGAAGCGATCAACGGTCGTTACGGCGACCACACAGTCCCTCGCGGGCCTCCGTGAGATGCGGCGGTCCGCGCCAGGTGCCCGCGCGGCATCAGCCCTGCTGTGCCGTACCGAGGAAATGGAAGCCGGGGCGCGGGTGCATCAGGAAGTCGTGGTGCGAGATGTTCCAGGCGTACGCCCCGGCCACGCCGAACACCACCCGGTCGCCGGCCCGCAGCCCCGCCGCCGGGACCGCACGGGCCAGGACGTCCTTGGGCGTGCACAGCTGGCCGGTGAGGGTGACGCGGTCGCCGCGCGCCGCGGAGCGGGGCCAGGGGTGCGGCCAGGGCGCGTCGGTCGGCAGGACCGTGCAGGGCTGGTCGTGCCCCTTGGTCGCGGGGGTGCGCAGATGGTGGGTGCCGCCGCGGACCACGGCGAACTCCTCGCCGTGGCTCCGCTTCACATCCAGCACCTCGGTGGCGTACCAGCCGCAGTACGCGGTCAGCGCCCGCCCCGGCTCGATACGCAGCGTGACACCGGGGTGGGCGGCGGCCAGCCGGGCCAGCCCCGCCCCGTAGGCCGACCAGTCGAAGCGGCGCTCCGGGGCGGCGTAGTCGACGGCCATACCGCCGCCCACGGTCACCTCGGACAGGCCGATGCGGTGGCGCCGGGCGAGCCGTGCGGCCCAGGTCACGACGGCCTCGGAGACGGCCAGCTGCTCGGGGGCCTCCAGGCCGCTCGCCAGGTGGGCGTGGACGCCGACGAGTTCGAGCTGCGGGTAGCTGCCGTCGGTGAGCCGGGCGACGACCTCGTCGGCCTGCTCCGGGTCCAGTCCGAAGGGGGTGGGGCGGCCGCCCATGGCCAGCGAGCTGCCGTCCAGGCAACCGTCGGCGACGGGCAGGTTGAAGCGGGCCAGGACCGCGACCCGCCGGTCGGGGGCGAGGTCGGCGGCGAGGCGGCCGAGCATGTGGAGTTCGTAGAGGCTCTCCACGTGGAAGCGCCGTACCCCGAGTTCGAGCGCCTGGGCGAGCTCCTTCGGCGTCTTGCCCGGGCCGCCGAAGGCCAGCGGCGCATCGGGGACGGCCTTGCCGACGTGCGCCAGTTCGCCGCCCGAGGAGACCTCGTAGCCGTCGACGTACGGGCGCAGCGCGGCGAGTATCTCCGGTTCCGGGTTGGCCTTGGCCGCGTAGTAGAGCTCCACGCTTTCGGGCAGCGCGGCCCGCACCTCGGCCATGTGGGCGCGCAGGGCCGCCAGGTCGTAGAGGTACGCGGGGAGTTCCTCGGCGCCGAGGGACAGGGCGCGCTCGCGGACGGCGGTGGTGGGGGCGGTCATCGTGCGCTCCAGGGGGTGGTGTCGTCGGCGCGCACGGCGCCCGACAGGACGGCCTCGGCCAGCGGCGAGGGCAGCAGGACATAGCCGGCCTCGCGGTCGGCCTTGCGCTCCCAGCGGGTGAGCAGATTGGCCTTGGCGGGCAGCGGCACGCCGGCCAGCAGGGCGGCCAGCCGGGGCGGGCAGCCGTGCCGGTCGGCGTGGGCCTGAAGGGTGCGGCGGACCTGCGCCCACAGCTCCGCCTCGGTACCCGGGTGCAGATCGGCGAGCGCGGCGAGCATCTCGGCGACGTGGTTGACCAGCAGGCAGTACACGACGCGGTCCCAGCCGCGCTGGGCGTCGTAGGTCATCGGCGCCGCGACCTGCTCGGGCAGCGAGGCCAGCAGCTCGGTGTGGTGCTCGGGGACGAGCTTGGTGCCTTCCAGGTCGCGGAAGAGCACCTGGGCCGGCATTCCGTCGCCGTCGACGCAGACCAGGACGTTCTGCAGATGCGGCTCCAGCACCAGGCCGTGGTCGAAGTAGGCGGCGAGCACCGGCGGGAGGAGGAGGCCCAGATAGGCGGCCCACCACTCCAGCGCGGCTCGCGGCCCGGCACCGTCCAGCAGGCGGGAGATGTGCGCCGGGCTGGTGGGGTACTCGTCGGCGACCGCGGCCGCCAGCAGCGGGGTGGTGCCGGGCAGCAGCCGCTGGGACAGGCCCTCGCGGACGATGACGCCGAAGCCTTCGAGCAGCTCGGTGTCCGGGCGGCCGTCGGCGCCGGGCAGCGCCAGGCTGCGGTAGGCGGGCTCGCGCAGCACCGCGCTGCCGGGGAAGCGGGTGGCGAGACCGTCCAGCACCGGCGCCAGTAGGCGGGTGAGCGCCACCGCGCCGGACAGTTCGTAACTGGCGTTCTTGCGCAGGCAGTTGGTGATCCGGACGTTCAGGCTGAACTTGAGGAACGCCGCGCCGTCGTAGAGCGTGCGGACCGACGCGGTGGCCGCGAAGGGCTGCTCGCCGGTGCCCAGGACGCGGATGTCGTCGCGGTCCAGGGCCTGCCGCAGGCCCGGGTGGTCGCGCAGCAGCTCGTACTGCCAGGGGTGGACGGGCAGCAGCCGGTAGCCGTCCGGGACGCCGGGGTGCAGGGCGTCCAGCGGTGCGGTGGCCTCGGCTTCGGCCGTCTCCTCGGCGACCAGCTCCCGGCGTACGGCGAGCAGCAGCAGCGGGAAGGTGGCGCCGGTCTCCGGGGCGTAGGACTGCCAGGCGGCGGGGTCGCCGGTACGGGCCTTGGGCGTGGGGTGGAAGCGGTGGCCGAGGATCAGCGACTGCTCGGAGGCGACATACGCCGACTCCCAGTCGGCAGGAGCTGCCTGCCAGTCGTCGCGGCCGGCGTCCCCGGCGCCCGGGTGCCGCTCGGCGCGGGCGGCCAGCGCCGCGGAGACGGCCTGGTGGCTGGAGGCGATCTGGGCCAGGAACTCCTCGTTGTCCACACCGGTCCGCAGCGACAGTTCGGCGTGCACGTACTCGGCCAGCCGGCGCCAGCCGACCTCGGCCCAGCCGTCGGCGGTCTGCTCGGTCACCGGGCCGGTGAACCGGTGCGCGCCGAGCAGCGACGTACGGCGCAGCGCGACCCGCAGCAGCACCCCGCGGCGCGGCAGCCTGAGCAGCAGCCGCCCGTCGTCCACGGCGGTCTGGTGCTCGGGTCCGGACACCTCGCGCAGCAGGCAGTTGAGCAGGGTGTGCGCCACGGCCTGGTCGGCGGTGGGCAGGCCGGCGGGCGCGGTCGGGGCGGTGCCGGGCGAATTGGTCAGCGAGGGCATCGAAGGCTCCTGCGGGTCCGGAGAGTACGGGGGAGGAGGCGCGGCAGCAGGCCGGGCGCACCGGTGGCGAGGACGGCGGCCAGCGCCGCCGCGGTCCCGGTCAGGACCGGCGCGGCGGGGCCGAACCAGTCGTTGCCGGCCGCGGCGGCGACTCCGGCGGCGACCGCACCGGCCTTGGAGAAGAATTCGATCGAGCCGAACAGCCCGCCGGGGGCACGGCCCTTGGCGCAGTTGGCGGCCAGTACGGACAGACAGACCAGGCCCATCGTGAGCCCGGCGCCGAGCACCAGCCGTACCGCGACGAACGCGGTGAGCGAGTCGGCGATGCCGTGCCCGGCCAGGCCCAGCGCGATACAGCCGAAGCCGAGCACGATGCCGAGCCGGGGACGGCGGTGGAAGAGGGAGTGCACCGCGATCGCCGCGACCAGATAGCACATGTGCGGCAGGGCGAACAGGACCCCGGACACCATCGGCCCGGTGCCCGGTATGCGCTCCTTGATGAGGGCGATCAGGTACGGGAAGGAGATGACGGTGGAGAACACGAAGGTGAACTCCAGGGCGTACAGGGCCCGCAGGGAGGCGGCCGGGGCACACTCGACGTCATCGCCCGTGGCGGCCTCCGCCGGCCCGGCCGCCCCGTCCTCCGCCGCGGCCGCGGCCTGCGGCGATCCGGTGGCGCGGGTCCGGGGTGGCTCGGGCAGCACCGCCAGCATCACGGCGGCGGCCAGCGGCAGCAGCGCCATCAGCGCGTACTGGCGGTGCGGCGAGAGCCAGGGCGTCAGCGCGCCGACGACGATCGGTGCGCACACCAGCGCCGCCCGGGCGCTGCCCTGCATCAGGGTCAGGGCCCGGGACAGGGCGTTGCCTTCGAGTGCCGCCCCCAGGTAGCCGTTCGAGGCCGCGAAGGTTCCCCCCAGGACCCCCTGGAGGACCAGGGCGGCGGCGAAGGTCCCCAGCGAATCGGCCCAGCCGGCCAGCACGAACGCCGCGGCGAGCCCCAGTTGTGCCCGCAGCAGCAGCCGTTTGCGGCCGAACCGGTCGGCGAGCCGTCCCCACAGCGGTGCGCCGACGGCACCGAAGATGGTGGGCACGATGTACAGCAGCCCGGCCCAGCGGGCGGCGCCGTCGCCCAGCTCGGGGAGGATCTCGGTGAGGTACGGCGGCAGCCCCAGCGCGGCGAACGACGCCACGAAGTAGCAGCCGGCCACCGCGTACACCTGACGGCGGGCGAGGCCCGGGCCGACCTTGGTCTCGACCGCGGCCGCGGCGTCACGGCGGGTGGCGACGGATCTCGTCGGGCTTGTCTGGCTCATCGTCATGTCACCGCAGACAAAAGGTAGTTGGGTCCGGTGGTGTAGTGCTTGTTGATGTCGGCCGCGCCCGAGCGCTCCTTGGACAGCAGGGTTCCGGCGCTGACCATGGCCTTGACGGGCAGGCGCCCGGCGTCCAGCACATGCGAGCGCAGCGCGGCGCCCGGTTCGCCCGGCGCGGTGCCCAGCCGCTCGACGGCCTCGGCGAGCCGGTCGCGCACCAGGGTCAGCAGCCGGTCGAGCGGGGCCCGCCCGTGCCGGGCCAGCCCGAAGGCGTAGGAGCCCGCGCAGAGGTGGACGGTGATGGTGGTGAACAGGTCCAGCACCGGCTGGTCGTCCGCGGCGAAGATCCGCGGGTCGGCGAAGTCCGCGGGGCCCGGGGCGTCCCCGCCCAGGGTGTCCCGCAGCCGCACGGTGTTGATCCGCGGCCCGTCGTTGTCCTTGAACAGCAGCCGAAGCCGGGTGCCGTGTGCCCCCTCGTCGAGCACCAGCGAGATGTTCTGCTGGTGTGACTCCAGGCCGATGCCGTACCCGAACAGCGTGGTCTGCCAGTCGAAGAGCAGGGTCAGGCATGCGTCCAGCAGGGCCAGTGGGTCGCCGCCGTAGTAGCGGTCGGCGAGCAGGTCGATCACCAGTCGTCCGCCGGGCGCCGGGGCGAGCAGCGCGGCCATCGGCACCACGGCGCTGTCCTCCAGGCCCGCCGGGTAGCGCCGGCACAGTACGGCCAGCAGCTCGTGGCCGGCGTGCGCGTACACCGTCTCGTCGGCCTGCAGGATCGATTCTGCGAACCGCGGCTCGCGGGCGAGCACCGTCGCCAGCAGCCGCTGGCCCTCGGCGCCGTCGATGAGCGTGGGCGGCTTGATGGTCCGCCGGTTGCGCAGCCCCAGCGTCGAGGTGGCCAGCGGCAGCTTCAGATGCAGCCGGGGGTCGGCGGCCACCGCCACGGTCCGCATCGACAACGTCGGCACCACGCCGAGCACCGCGCGTTCGCTGAGCACCGCCTCGCGCTCCAGACCGGTCGCACCGAGTGCCTCGTGCAGCGGGTCGCCGAGCGTCAACGGGTGTACGGGGAGGGCGAGATGGCTGCCGCCCAGGTGCGCAAGGCCCAGCTCGGCGGGCGTCGGCCAGCAGCGGGGCAGGGTCGCCTCCCCGCCGGGCACGGTGACCGCACCGCGCGGGACGGCGAGCCAGCGCAGTGCGAAGCGCGGCCGGAACTCCGGTGCGTATGAACGGAGTTGGGACTCCTTCAGGCCCAGGCGGCCGCGCGCGGTCGGGTACACGGGGTGGTCGAGCCGGGCCGCGAGGGTGTCGTAGGCCAGCCCTCCGTCCAGTCCCAGCCAGGAATCGGCGTCCGGGCCGTGACGCTTCGCCAGTACGGTCTCGACCTCTTCCCGGGTCCGGGTGTGCAGCCGCATCGTCGCCAGCGTCTGCCGGCACTCCTCGGCGAACGCCTCGAAGCCCGGGCGGTCGGCCGGGTCGGCCAGCTCGCCGAGCGCGGCCACGACCTCGTCGACCGAGGTCAGCCGGGCGCCGTCGGACTCACGGACGAGCAGCGGCAGCCGAGCCGCGTACTCGCTCTGGTAGCCGTCCGGCCCCAGCGGCAGCAGCAGCGCACCGGTGCCCTCGCCGGCGGGCAGTCGCAGCCACGGGCCGTCCGGCCGCTCCAGCACGGTGCCACGGGTGCGCAGCCCGACGACGTCCTCGCGCAGCAGCGCGCCGAGCACCCGCAGCAGCAGCTCGGACTCCTCGGCCGCCCCGGCCCGTGCCTCGTCGGCCCGGCCCGCGAGGGTGTCGGGGGCGACGGTCACGACGAGATCTCCCAGCGCTCCGTGGCGAAGAAGCCGTCCGCGAGCCGGTCCACGGCCGCCCGGTCGGCGCCGGTGACCCGCAGTACGCCCAGGTAGTCGCGGTTGGTGGCGTAGAGCGGGTGCGCACTGCCGACCTCGCGCAGCGGCCGGTAGCTCAGCCGTACGCCGTCCACCTCGCGGTCCGTGGCGGCCGGCGCGCCGGCCAGGGTCCCGGCCCGGTCGGCCAGGGCGTAGTCCACCCGGCCCGCACCGTCGCGCCGGGCACCGAGGTCGGCGGGAAGCGGCTCGCCCAGATGCGTACGCAGGATGTGCTCGAAGAGCGGGATGTCCAGGAGCTGCGCGAGCAGCAGGTCGCACTGGTCGCCGATGACGCGGTAGTTCACCTCGATGAGCCGCGCCCGTCCCTCGTGCACCACGAACTCGGTGTGACAGGCCCCGAAGCCGACGCCCAGCGCGTCGAGCTGGGCCAGCACCTGGGCGAGCACGGGCTCGGGGTGGGCGGCGACGAAGTCGAGCCGTTCCTCGATGAAGGCCGGGGGCGGGGAGACGACGGTGTGGAACCCGCCCAGCACATGCCGCACCCGCCCGTCGCCGAGCGTCTCCAGGGTGTAGAGCTCACCGGGCAGGAACTCCTCGGCGACCAGGGCGGCACCGGGCCGCCGCGCCTGGATCTCCTTGGCGCGCGCCACCAGCTCCTCGGCGTCGCCGACCAGCACCACGTCCTCGCTGGCCACGCCTTCGCGGGGCTTGAGGACACAGGGGAAGGGCAGGCCGGCGCCGGTCAGCACGGAGGGGTCCTGGTCCGGCGCCAGCTCGGCGGTCCGCACGGTGTCGACGCCGGCCGCCGCGAGATGGCGGCGCATCTCGGCCTTGTTCTTGGCACGCAGTGCGGCCCGCCAGTCCTTGCCGGGCAGTCCGAAGTAGTCGGCGACCAGGGCCGCCTGGGTCTGCAGATGGTCGCTGTTGGTGAAGACCGCGTCGGCCGGGCGGTGGGTGGTGATCCGGGTGATGACGGCGCGGAAGTCCCGCACGTCGCACTCCAGGACCTCGGTCGCGGGGTAGGCGCGCCGGTGCGCTTCGGGCTGGTCCGTCAGGACCGTGACGTCGAGACCGAGGCGGGCGGCGGCGGGCAGGAAGCCGTCGGTGACCGAGTCGGTGGGGTTGAGCGCGAGCAGATACATCCGCATGAGCGGGACACCTTCGGGATCAAGGGCGGTGCGGGGAGGGGGGCGGTGCGGGGTGGGCCGGGGGACGGCGGCCCACCCCTCTCCGGGTGTCTCAGGCCTTGGGCAGCGGCACGCCGGCGGCCTTGGCCACGTCGGCGAGCATGTGCTCGGCGGCCTGGATGCCGATGCCGGACATCCAGGTCTCGTCCGGCACGTCGAAGACCTTGTGCTTCTTGACCGCCGGCAGGTCCTTCCAGACCGGGTTGGACGTGACGTCCTTCTGCTGGGTCTTGTCCGGGGTGTCGGCGACGGTCACGAACACCAGGTCGGCGTCGGCCTTGTCGATCTGCTCGGGGCTGACGTCGAGCATCGGCTTCGCCGGGTCGGTGGAGCTCTGCGACTTCGGCCGGGCCAGGCCGATGTCGTCGAGGACCACGCCGCTGTAGGAGGACTTCTGGTAGAGGCGGGTCGGGCCGGCGACGAAGCGGACGACCGAGGCCGACGGCATCTTGCCGTACTTCTTCTTGATGGCCTCGCCCAGCGCCTTGGCCCGCGCCTCGTACGCCTTGAGCTTCTCGTCGGCCTGCTTCTCCAGGCCCAGGGCCTTGGCGTGGACCTTCAGATTGGCCTTCCAGGGGCCGCCGGTGGTCTCGGTGAAGACGGTCGGCGCGATGGCCTTGAGCTTGTCGTAGATCTTCTCGTGCCGGACCTTGGAGGACAGGATCAGATCGGGCTTGAGGGAGATGATCTTTTCGAGGTTGGGCTCCAGCAGCGGACCGACGTCCTTGACGCCGCCGATCTTGTCCTTGAGGTAGCCGGGGAAGCCGCCCTCGGTCTTCATGTGCGGGGAGACCGCACCCACGGGCTTGATGCCCAGCATGGTGACGTCGTCGAGCTCACCGGTGTCCAGGACGACCACGCGCTTGGGCTTGGCGGGGATCTTCACCTCGCCGCCCATGACGCTCTTGACGGTGCGCGGGAAGCCGGCGCCGCCCTTGGCCGAGTCGTCGTCGGAGGCGTTGCCGCCGCAGGCGGTGAGGGCGGCGGCGCCCACGACGACGGCGAGGGGCGCGGCGAGCAGCCGGCCACGGAAAGCGGTTCTGGTGAACATGGGAGTGTGACTTCCTTGGAGGGGAGCGGAGAAAGCGGGAACGCCCGTGGGGGAGAGCGGTGTTGCGGTCAGGCGGAGGCGGCGGTGTGCCGCCGCGAGCTGCCCTTGGGCACCACCAGTGGGGTGCCGGTCTCGGGGTCGGGGATCACCCGGCAGTCGACGTCGAACACGGACTTGACCAGCTCCGCGTCGAGTACGTCCGCCGGGGCGCCGGCCGCGGCCAGCCGCCCGTCCTTGAGGACCACGAGATGGTCCGCGTAACGGGCGGCCTGCCCGAGGTCGTGCAGCACCATCACCACGGTGCGGCCCGCCTCGGCGTGCAGTGCGGCGACCAGGTCGAGGACGTCGAGCTGGTGCCGCAGGTCCAGGAAGGTGGTGGGCTCGTCGAGCAGCAGCAGGTCGGTGTCCTGCGCCAGCGCCAGCGCGATCCAGGCGCGCTGGCGCTGCCCGCCGGAGAGCCGGTCGACCGGCTGGTCGCGCAGCCCGGTGGTGCCGGTGCGCCGCAGCGCCTCCTCCACCGCCTGCTGGTCGGCCGTCGACCAGCCGCTCAGCAGTCGCTGGTGCGGGTAGCGGCCGAGCCGTACCAGCGCCTCGACGGTGATCGCGTCGGGCGTGACCGGCTGCTGGGGGAGCAGGCCCATCCGCAGGGCGAGCGCCCGGGCCGGCATCCGGTGGATGTCCGCGCCGTCCAGGGTGACGGTGCCGGCGGCCGGCGCCAGCAGCCGGGTCAGACCGCGCAACAGGGTCGACTTGCCGCAGGCGTTGGGGCCGACGACGGCGGTGACCGCGCCGCCGGGCAGCTCCAGGTCGAGGCCGCCGACGACCAGCCGGTCGCCGTAGCGCAGGTCGAGTCCGTGGGTGGCGAGCTGGTTGGCGGTCATCGGACACTCCTGTGGACGGAACTGCTCTGACGGATCATCAGCACCAGCAGCCAGGGCGCGCCCAGAGTGGCGGTGACCACTCCGACCGGCAGCCCGCTGACCGGCAGCAGATACTGCGCCACCAGATCGGAGGCGAGCAGCAGTACGGCACCGGCGAGGCCGGACAGCGCCAGCGTCCCGGCGGTCGGCGGCCCGGCGAGGAACCGCACCACGTGCGGGACGGCCAGCGCGACGAAGGCGACCGGGCCGGTGAGCGCGGCGGCCAGCGAGGCCAGGACGATCGCGACGAGCAGGATCTGCAGCCGGGCCGCCTGGGTGTTCAGACCGAGCGTGCCGGCCGAGTCGTCGCCCAGATCGAGTACGGCCAGCCGGCGGTTCAGCGCGAAGGCGGCGACCAGCGCGAGGGCCACCCCTCCGCCCGCCGACCACACTTCGGTCCAGCTGCGCCCGTACACCGAGCCGGTGGTCCACTGCAGCGACGAGCCGGCCAGCTCCGCGGGGAAGCGCACCACCATGAAGCTCACCGCCGCCGAGAGCCCCGCCTGCACGGCGAGTCCCACCAGCACCAGCCGGGTCACACCGGCCCCGGAGCGCCAGGAGAACACCCCCAGCAGCACCGCGGCGAGCAGCCCGCCGCCCAGCGCCGCCAGCGGCATCAGCATCTGCGAGGCGCCGGCGGCCAGCATCGCCACCGCGCCGAACGAGGCGCCGCCGGTCACCCCCATCACATCGGGCGAGGCGAGCGGGTTGCGGAACAGCCGCTGCAGCAGCGCACCGGCCACCGCCAGTCCCGCGCCCGCGACGACCGCCGCCACCATCCGCGGGGCCCGGAACTCCTGGACCACCAGCACCGTGGCCGAATCGCCGAGCCCGAACAGGCCCTTGGCCGCGTCGAGGGGCGGCAGCGGCATCTCCCCGTTGGCCACCGAGACCGTCATCAGCGCGCAGAGCACCAGCAGGCCCACGACGGCCGGCAGCGCGGTCCGGCGCCCGGTGGCCCGGCGTGCGGGGGCGGCGGTGGCAAGGGGCTTCGCGCCGGGTACGACGTCGTTCATCGCGCCACCTTCCGGGCCAGCAGCGCCAGCAGCGGCGCGCCGAGGAACGCGCTGATGATGCCGACCTGCAGCTCGGAGGGCCGGATGACGACCCGTCCGAGGATGTCGGCGGTGAGCAGCAGCAGCGGACCGGCGATCAGGCAGCCGGGCACCACGATCCGGTGGTCGGAGGTGCGCAGCAGCTGGCGGACCAGGTGCGGTGCGGCCAGCCCGATGAAGGCCAGCGGGCCGGCCACGGCCACCGCGGACGCCGCGAGCAGGACGACGGCCAGTCCGCCGGCCAGCCGGATCCGGGTCACCGGGACACCCAGCGACTGCGCCGAGTCGTCGCCCAGCGCCAGGGCGTTGAGGGCCGGGGTGAGGGCCAGCGCGACGACCAGGCCGAGCGCCAGGGCCGGCAGCACCGGATAGAGCACCTCCAGCGGCCGTTCGGCCAGCGAACCGGCCAGCCAGAACCGGGCCTCGTCCAACGACCGCTTGCTGGCCAGCATGACCGTCGACGTCCAGGAGAGCAGGACGAGTTGCAGCACGGTGCCGCCCAGGGCGAGGCGCACCGGGTCGAGGTCGCCGGCGCGCCGGGCCAGCGCCTGGGCGAACAGCGCGGCCGCCGCGGCGCCCGCGAACGCGAACCAGAGGTACTCGACGGGCCGGGTCAGATGCAGTGCGTAGATCGCGGTGACCACGGCGAAGCCGGCGCCGGCGTTGATGCCCAGCGTCGTGGGGGAGGCGAGCGGATTGCGGGTGATGCCCTGGACGACCGCGCCGGCCACGCCGAGCGCCGCGCCGACCGCGAGCGCCACCACCGTGCGCGGCAGCCGAAGCCCCGTCACCACGATGGCGTCCCGCCCGTGGGCGGTTCCTGACAGGGCGTCCAGCACGGTGGACAGCGGTACGGACCGCGCGCCGAGGGCGAGGCTCAGGGCGGCGCAGACCGCCAGCGCGCAGAGCCCGGCCACCAGCAGCGGCACACGCCGCAGGGGGCTCGCGGCGGGGCGCTCGCCGGGCGCCGGGGGCGCGGTGGCAGATGGTTGGGTCGTCGACACGCGTCGTGACATTAGGTTAGGCATGCCTAAACCTGCAAACGCCCATTCGGATAACGGTCAACTATCCCTTTTGTCGGTGATCAATTGCACCCCTCCCTCCTGGACACTCCTGACCTGGAGTTATTTGTCCACTTGTCGCCCCGCTCGCCCTTCTGGTCGGAGGGGACTGTCAGGTTGCGCAGCTAAAAAAGTGTAACCGTTGCACTTTCTAATCGGCTGTGCTTTTCTGGGTGGCATGACACCCACCCCTCCCCGCATCGCAGTCATCGGTGCCGGCCCCGGCGGCCTGACCTGCGCCCGCGTCCTGCAGCGGCACGGCGTACCGGTCACGGTCTACGATCATGAAGCGTCCGCCGATGCCCGCCCGCAAGGCGGCACGCTGGACGTGCACCTGACGACCGGTCAAAAGGCGTTGCACGCGGCCGGGCTGTACGAGGAGTTCAGCGCCGTGGCCCGCCCCGAAGGGCAGCAGATGCGACTGCTCGACCACGCCGCCACCCTGCTCTTCGAGCACACCCCGGCCGTCGACGTCACCGACCGTCCCGAGATCGACCGCGGCCGGCTGCGGCGTCTGCTGCTGGACTCCCTCACGCCCGGCACGGTCCGCTGGGGCC
Source organism: Streptomyces sp. NPDC033270 (assembly GCF_055576575.1). Lineage (NCBI taxonomy): Bacteria > Bacillati > Actinomycetota > Actinomycetes > Kitasatosporales > Streptomycetaceae > Streptomyces > Streptomyces sp. NPDC033270. The sequence goes on along the minus strand of NZ_JBVIRA010000010.1, from coordinate 80,789 downwards.
ACTACCTGCGCACCGTCCATCCGCTCGGCGACGGGCGCCACAAGGCGGAGTTCGACAACGGCCGCACCGAGACCTTCGATGTGGTCATCGGCGCCGACGGTGCCTGGTCCCGGGTGCGCCCGCTGCTCTCCGACGCCACCCCGCACTACTCCGGCGTCACCTTCGTCGAGTTCGGCCTCGACGACGCCGACGCCCGCCACCCCGGCATCGCCCGCCTGGTCGGCGACGGCAGCATGATGGCGGCCCACGCCGACAAGGCGCTGATCGTCCAGCGCAACAGCCGCGCCCACATCCGCGGGTACGCCGCCTTCCGGGGATCCCAGGACTGGGCGCTGCAGGCCGGGCTGGTGATGACGGACACCGAGGCGGTGCGCGCCGTACTCCTCAAGACGTTCGCGGGGTGGGACGACCGGCTGCTGGCGCTGCTGCGGGAGAACGACGGCGGGTTCGTCAACCGCCCGCTGTTCGCGCTGCCGGTGCCGCACACCTGGATCCACACCCCGGGCCTGACGCTGCTCGGCGACGCCGCGCATCTGATGACACCGTTCTCCGGCATGGGCGCCAACCTCGCCATGCTCGACGGCTGCGAACTCGCCGAGGCCCTCGTCGCGCGCCACGACGACCCCGACGAGGCGCTGCGCGCCTATGAGGCGGCCATGCTGCCCCGTTCGGCGCGGGCCGCCGAGCTGGCCGCCCGCGGACTGGCCAACGCCCTCTCTCCCGACGCCCCGCAGGGGTCCCTGCGCCACCTGCGCCGGATGGCCGGGCAGGTGCAGGAGGGGCCCTGACCGCCCGGCCGCCCCGGCCCGCGGGCCCGAGGCGTCCGCCCTCCGGTTGCGGGTCCCGGGCGTCCGTCGGACGATCGGCAGCGTACGGGCGGCGGCCGGCCGCGCAGGGGCGCGACGGCGAAACGCCCCGCGGCGGCGCGGCGCGGAGGGACGGAACACACCGTGAAGATCACTGAGCCCACCCCCGGCGCGCCGTGCTGGGTGGAGCTGGGCACCTCGGACGTCGACGCCGCCAAGGTGTACTACCACCAGGTCTTCGGCTGGCGCGCCGAGACCGACCCGCGCGACGAGGCGGGCGGTTACACGGTGCTGTACCTGGGCGCCGCCCCGGTCGCCGCGCTGGCCCCGCTCTCCGCCCCCGGCCGGCCGACCGCCTGGACCGTGTCGTTCGCGACGCGCGACGCCGACGCGCTGGCCGCGGCGGTCACCCGAGCCGGCGGGCGGCAGGTCAGGGCGCCGAGCGACGTGTTCGACCTGGGCCGCTTCGCGGTGCTGGCCGACCCGGAGGGAGCCGTCTTCGAGGTGTGGCAGGCCCGGTCCTTCGCCGGCGCCGCGGTGCTCAGCGCGCCGGGCTCGCTGGGCTGGGTCGAGCTCGCCACCCGTGACGAGGCGGCCGCCAAGGCCTTCTACACGGGGGTCTTCGGATGGACCGTGGGCACCCACGAGGACTATCCGCAGTGGGGCATCGACGGCGCCGACTTCGGCGGGATGAGCGCGCTGGACGAGTTCTACCCGGAGGACGTCAGGGCGCACTGGCTGCCGTACTTCGCGGTCGCCGACGTCGACGAGACGGCCGCCCGTGCCGCCGGGTCCGGCGGCATGCTGCTGGTGCCCCCGACGGACGTCCCCGACGGGCCGCGGATCGCCGTGGGCCGCGACCCGCAAGGGGCCTCCTTCGGCATCTACCGCGCCGGCACCGAGGGCTGATCGCGATATCACACGATCGGCGGCCTGTTCGTCGTTTCACCTCATTCAATGGGATTTTTGCGCGTAATGTCCCGTTTGCGCCAATGGGTGCCATTGCGCGTCAAGAACAGGAGACCCCCCTATGTCCACGACCGAACTCCTCGTGGCCCGAGGCAGAAGACTCGCCGCCGGCGCGGGCGTACTGGCCGCGGCCGTCGCCATGGGCACGACGCTGTCCACCGCGGCGTCGGCCCAGGCGGCGACGCCCGGGCCCGTCAGCACCGCGAGGCCATACGGCATCGTCACCACGAAGATGGGCCTGAGTGCGCGTCAGTACCCCAGCACGGACTCCTCCGTGAGGGGCTTCTTCCGCCACCGCGCGCAGATCGGCCTGGTGTGCAAGGTGCGCACCCAGAGCGTCGCCGGCAACAGCGTCTGGTACCTCACTCGCGACGAGCGGGCGTCCTGGGTCTCGGCGAAGTACGTGACCAACACCGGCAAGGTCAAGTACTGCAAGGACGTGCAGCACGGCCGGATGCACCACTCCGGCTTCAACAACCCGGCCAAGCACGCCATGGGCTGATGGTGCCCGGGCGGGGCCCGGTACGGCACCCCACAGGTGCCGTACCGGGCCTTCGTGCGTGCGGGCGCCCCGCCCCGCACCGGCGCCCGCCCGGACCCCCGGCCCGGCGGCCGCGCCGGCTCGATCGCGCTCCGGCACCCTTCCGTATTACTGGAACAAGTTCTACTGTGCCCTCGATCCGGCATCCGACGCTCCATCAGGAACGCCGCGCCGCCGGACCGGACGACGGGACCGGACGAACTGGAGGGGCCGTGCACCTGGAATACACCCCCGAGCAGCAGCGGTTGCGCACCGAACTGCGCACCTACTTCGCCGAACTGGTGCCGGACAACGCCTACGCACGGTACGCCGACCCCACCGCCCAGAAGCGCTTCTACCGCGAGACCGTGCGCCGTCTGGGCCTCGACGGCTGGCTCGGCGTCGGCTGGCCCAAGGAGTTCGGCGGGCGCGGGATGACCCCGATGGAGCAGTTCATCTTCTTCGACGAGGCCGCACAGGCGGGCGTACCGCTGCCGCTGATGGCGCTGAACACCGTCGGCCCGACGATCATGCAGTTCGGCACCGACGAGCAGAAGGCCTACTTCCTGCCCAGGATCCTCTCCGGCGAGATCGACTTCGCGATCGGCTACAGCGAACCGGACGCCGGCACCGACCTGGCCGCCCTCAAGACCCGCGCGGTACGCGAGGGCGACGAAGAGACCGGCACCTACCTCGTCAACGGACAGAAGATCTGGACGACCAACGGGGACACCGCCGACTGGGTGTGGCTGGCCGTACGGACCGACCCCGACGCCCCACCCCACAAGGGCATCACCATGCTCCTGGTCCCCACCAGCGACCCCGGCTACTCCTGCACCGTGATCAACACCCTCGCCTCGCACGACACCACCGCCAGCTACTACGAGAACATCACCGTCCCGGCCACCCGCCGCGTCGGCCAGGAGAACAAGGGCTGGCGGATCATCACCAACCAGCTCAACCACGAGCGGGTCACCCTCGCCGCCCACGGCACCATGGCCATCCGCGCCCTGCACAACGTCCAGCGCTGGGCCGCCGACACCAAGCTCGCCGACGGCCGCCGGGTCATCGACCTGGGCTGGGTCCGTGGACGGCTGGCCCGCACCCACACCAGACTGGACGCCATGAAGCTGCTGAACTGGCAGATGGTCGACGCGCTCCAGCAGGACACGCTCACCCCGCAGGACGCCTCCGCGGTCAAGGTCTACGGCTCCGAGGCCCGGCGGGACGCCTACGCCTGGCTCATGGAGGTCGTCGGCTCGGCCGGCCCGCTGAAGGAGGGCTCGACGGGCGCCGTGCTCCACGGCGAACTGGAGCGCGGCTACCGCTCCGCGGTCATCTTCACCTTCGGCGGCGGCAACAACGAGATCCAGCGCGAGATCATCTCGTGGATCGGCCTCGGGATGCCGCGCGTACGGCGCTGACCGGCCCCCACGCCTCAAGGGCGCGGGGGGACCCCAGACGGGAGAAGGGGCTCATGGCAGGCGACCCCGGGCTCTTCGGGCCCCGCTCGGTGACCTGGCAGCTGCACGCCGACCCGATGATGTGGATCGCGGGCGTCCGTGCCCTGTACCTCCAGGCGCTGCACCCGCGCGCCGTGCGCGGCGTCCTGCAGAACTCCGCCGCGTTCCACATGGACGCCAGGGGCCGACGCGACGCCTGGGGCCGGCTGATGCGGACCGCCGACTTCGTCGGCACCCTCACCTACGGCACCACCGAAGCCGCCGAGCGGGCCGGCGCCGCGGTCCGCGGCATCCACCGCCGGCTGACCGCCACCGACCCGGCCACCGGCGAGCGCTATCGCATCGACGAGCCGGCCCTGCTGCTGTGGGTGCACTGCGCGGAGGTGGACTCCTACCTGCACGTACTGCGCCGCTCCGGCTACCCGGTCAGCGACGCCCAGGCCGACCGCTACCTCGCCGAACAGCGCGCGAGCGCCCGCCTGGTCGGCCTCGAACCGGACGCGGTCCCCGGCGACCGGGACGCCCTCGCCGCCTACTTCGACGGCGTACAGCCCGAACTGGCGCTGACCCCCGAGGCCCGCCAGGTCGACACGTTCCTGCGCCGGCCCCCGACCCCCGCCCCCCTCGTCCCGGCCCGCGCGCTGCTCTGGCAGCGGGTCGCACACCTGGCCTACGACGCGCTCCCGGCGTACGCACACGACCTCTACCGGCGCCCCGCGGCCCCGCCGGCCGCCGTCACCCGCCGCCTTCGCGCCACCGGCCGCCTCCTGCGCGCCATTCCGCCCACCGTCCGCTGGCAGCTGCCGCCCCGGCACGTCCTGCGCGCCGTCGAACGGCTCGGCCCCGACACCCGCCCAGCGCCCTACAAGCTCCGCGCTTGCGCCGCCATACTGGACGGGCACGACGGGACGCAGGGGGAACTGCGCGGCTGACCGCGGCACTGGGGACGGGGGCGGCGATACGGGATGGCGGAAAACAGACTGGTTCAGGGGCGCTACCGGCTGCTCGACACCATCGGCCGCGGCGGTATGGGCGAGGTCTGGCGGGCCCGCGACGAATCGCTGGGCCGGCAGGTCGCCGTCAAGTGCCTCAAGCCCCTGGGGCCCCGGCACGAACCGTCGTTCCTCCAGGTGCTGCGCGAACGCTTCCGGCGCGAGGCCCGGGTCGCGGCCGCCCTCCAGCACCGCGGCATCACCGTCGTGCACGACTTCGGCGAGGACGCGGGCACGCTCTTCATCGTCATGGAGCTGCTGAGCGGCCGTAACCTCAGCCAGCTGCTGGACGACAACCGTCGCCAGCCGCTGCCCGTCGGGGACGTCATCGAGATCGCCGAGCAGGTCACCGCCGCCCTCGCCTACACCCACGAACAAGCCGTCGTGCACCGCGACCTGAAACCGGCGAACATCGTCCGCACCACCGACGGCACGGTCAAGATCTGCGACTTCGGCATCGCCCGCCTCGGCCACGACATCGGCTTCACCGCCCGCCTGACCGGCACCGGCATCGCCATGGGCAGCCCGCACTACATGTCGCCCGAGCAGATCGGCGCGCACGCCATAGACCACCGCAGCGACCTGTACTCCCTGGGCTGTGTGCTCTACGAGCTGGCCACCGGCGTCCCCCCGTTCGACCTCGGCGACGCCTGGGCGGTGCTCGTCGGACACCGCGACACCGCCCCCACCCCGCCCCGTACGCTCCGCCCCGACCTGCCCGAGCCCTACGAGCGGATCATGCTCGAACTGCTCGCCAAGGACCCCGACGACCGGCCACGCGACGCCGACGAACTGGCCAAACGCCTCGCCGACGCCCGCCATCGGCACCCCGCGCGCCGCGCCCCGGCCGGCCCCGACGACACCACCACAGCCGCCACCCCGCGGCTGCCGTCCTGGACCCGCGGTATGACCCTCGGCTCCCCGGCCGGCGCCGCCCGCCGCCCGCCCCGCCCCCCGGCCGACCGGGCCGCCACGGTCCTCACCGACACCTGGACCGGCGGCGACGACCCGCGCCGCGGCGACGCCGCCCCGGCCGGCCCGCTCGCCAGCCCCGCACCACCCGACGAGCGCCGCGCCGCCCTCACCGGCCGCCTGGAGTCCGCCCATGCGCTGGGCCGCCAGGGCCGCTACTTCGACGCCCACCAGTGCTACGCCGAAGTACTGGCCGACCAGCAGCGCGCGCTGGGCCCCGACCACCCCGACACCCTCGGCTGCCGCCACCACCTCGCGCTCAACCTCGGCCGGCTGGGCCGGCTGGAGGACTGCCTGGCGATGACCGGCGAGGTGGCCGACGCACGCGCCCGGGTCCTCGGCGCCCACCACCCCGACACCCTCACCACCCGCTGCGAACTCGCCCACGTACTCGGCAAACTGGGCAACTGGGCGGCGGCGCTGCAGACCTACCAGCAGGTCGCGGCGGCCCGCTCGACGGCCCTGGGCCCCGACCACCCCGACACCCTCGCCGCCCGCTACGAGGTCGGCATCGGCCTCGGCCGGCTCGGCCGCAACGCGGAGGCCCTGGCGCTCTACCGCGACCTGATCGCGGCCCGCACCCGCACCCGGGGCGCCGACGACCCCGACACCCTGCGCGCCCGGCACGGCCTGGGCGTCAACCTCGGCCGGCTGGGCCGCTGGCAGGAGGCCCTGGTGGAAGCCCGGGCGGTGGCCGCGGCGCGCGAGCGAACCCTCGGCCCCGACCACCCCGACACCCTGGTCAGCCGGCGGGAGACCGCCGTGGCCCTCGGCTGGCTCGGCCGCTGGAACGACGCGCTGGACGGCTACCGCCAGGTGGCCGACGCCCGCGAACGGGTCCTGGGCGCCACCCACCCCGACGCGCTGACCAGCCAGAGCGACCTGGCCCAGTGCCTGGAGCAACTGGGCCGCGCCGACGAGGCGGCCGCCCTCCACCGCCGGGTCGCGTCCCTGCGCCGGCAGCGCGCCCGACGCGAGCGGTAGCGGGGCCCGCGGGCGGCCGGGAAGCCGCCGCGCGGCTCAGCTCGGGGTGACCCGGTAGAGCACCGTGCCGTGCGCCGGAACCTTCTCGGCCGCGATGTCGCCGGCGCTGTGCGCACGGCGGCCGGTGACCAGATCGTGCAGCAGATAGGAGGAGCTCTTCGGCAGCCCGGCCGCACCGGCCGTGACCGACAGCGTGCGCGCCGAGTCACCCGAGTTGAACAGGGCGATCGCATGGTCGCCGTTCTGCAGCGGCCTGCTCAGCACCGCGAAGTCGGTGCCCTGCTGCACGATGTGCCCCTGGACCCCCAGCGGATCCTGGTCGACGGCGATGACCTCCTCGTTGCCGAGCACCGCACGCGCCGCCGGTGACAGCTTCTCCAGGTCCGTGCTGGAGATCAGCGGTGCCGCCATCACCGCCCACAGCGACATCTGGCTCTGCATCTCCTGCGGCGTCAGACCCGAGTCGCCGGCCAGCAGGAGGTCCGGGTCGTTCCAGCGTCCGGGCCGCTGGAGGTCCGCCAGCTCCGCGTTGTAGTGGAAGTTGTAGACGATGGAGGACCACTTCGTGTCCGGCGAGGCCTTCTGCAGCGCCACATCGCGGCCGCTGCGCCACAGATTGCCCAGCTCGGACGACCAGCCGATGACCCGGTGCCAGACGGCGGCGCCGTCGAACTGGAAGTACGCCGGCGCGGACACCGAGAACGTCATCGGCCGCCCGGCGGCCCGCAGCGCGTCACTCATCTGCCCGTACAGGTCGCGGTAGGTCTGCTCCTTGCTGCGCCCGGGCACCGTGGGCACATTGCAGCCGTCCGCCTTGACGTAGTCCACCTTCCACTGCGCGAACAGCTGCGCGTCCTGGCGGAAGCGGCCGAGGCTGCCCGGGTACTTCTCGCAGGTGAGCGTGCCGACATCCGCGTAGATGCCGAACTTCAGGCCCATCCGGTGCAGTTGCTGCCCGACGTACGCCATGCCGTGCGGGAACTTGGCCGGGTCCGGCACCAGCTCGCCCTTGGGGCCGCGCTGCCTGCTCGTCCAGCAGTCGTCGACCGTCACGGTGTCGTAGCCCTTCGCCGCCAGACCCGTACGGACCAGGGCCCGGGCGTTGCCCAGGACCACCTGCTCGCTGATGCCGCAGGTGTAGTAGGACCAGTTGTTCCAGCCCATGGGGGGTTTGGGGGCAAGATGCGGATACGGCATCGCGGTGTGCGCGGCGCCGGGCGGGCGGACCGGGTCGGGGGTGGCGGAGGCGGGCGCGGGGGCCGCGAGCAGCCCGGCCGAGCAGGCGGCGACGGCCGTCAGCCCGGCGAGGCTGCGGCCGGTGCGGGATACCGAGGGGCGGGACACGGGTCACCTCACGGGGGAGCGGGACGGCCTGTGTGCGGGACAGCCGGGCGGTCCCGGCGGCGAGCACGGCCGGACGCTAGGAGCAGCCCTGCGGCCGATCAAGAAGCCGCACCGACCGCGCCGGAGGTTTCAGCCGCGTGCACCTGGCCACCGGGATCACCGCGTGCTACGAAGGGGCATGCCGGAACGGACTTCGTATGACGTGGTCGTCGTCGGCGGCGGGCACAACGGGCTGGTCGCCGCCGCCTATCTCGCACGGGCCGGGCGCAGCGTGCTGGTACTGGAGCGGCTGGACCACACGGGTGGGGCCGCCGTGTCGACCCGGGCGTTCGCCGGGGTCGACGCCTGGCTGTCCCGCTACTCCTACCTCGTCAGCCTGCTGCCGCCGAAGATCGTGCGGGACCTCGGGCTGCGCTTCGCGGTCCGCAAGCGCACCGTCTCCTCCTACACCCCCGCCGTACGCGACGGCCGCCCCACCGGCCTCCTCGTCGGCGGCGGCGAGCCCCGCACCCGTAAGTCGTTCGCCGACCTCACCGGCTCCGACCGGGAGTTCGGCGCCTGGCAGCGCTTCTACGGCACCACCCAAAGGCTCGCCGAACGGGTCTTCCCCACCCTCACCGAGCCGCTCCCCACCCGCGCCGCACTGCGCGCCGCCGTCGACGACGACGCCACCTGGCACGCCCTGTTCGAACGCCCCCTGGGCGAGGTGGTCGAGGAGACCTTCACCGACGACCTGGTCCGCGGCGTCGTCCTCACCGACGCCCTGATCGGCACCTTCGCCACCGCCCACGACCCCTCCCTGCGCCAGAACCGCTGCTTCCTCTACCACGTCATCGGCGGCGGCACCGGCGACTGGGACGTCCCCATCGGCGGTATGGGCGCCCTCACCGACGCGCTGGCCGACGCCGCCCGCCGCGCCGGGGCCGAGATCGTCACCAACTGCCCGGTGACCACGATCGCCACGGACGGCCGGACGGCGGAGGTCAGCTGCGACCGGGGCACGATCGGCGCCCGACGGGTCCTGGTCAACGCCTCCCCGCGCGAACTCGCCCGTCTCCTGGGCGAGAACCCGCCACCACCGGCCGAGGGCGCCCAGCTCAAGGTGAACATGCTGCTCACCCGGCTCCCGCGGCTGCGCGACACCCGGGTGGACCCCCGGGAGGCCTTCTCCGGCACCTTCCACATCGCCGAGGGCTACGGCCAGCTGGAGCGCTCCTACCGGCAGGCCGCGTCCGGCGAGCTGCCCGCGGACCCGCCGTCCGAGATCTACTGCCACTCCCTGACCGACCCCTCCATCCTCGGCGCCGACCTGGTCCGCCGGGGCTACCAGACGCTCACCCTCTTCGGCCTGCACACCCCGGCCCGGCTGTTCGCCGCGGACAACGACACCACCCGCGACCGCCTGCTCGCCGCCACCCTCGCCGAACTCGACACCCACCTCGCCGAACCGCTCACCGACTGCCTCGCCCACGACGCCGAGGGCCGCCCGTGCATCGAGGCCCGCTCCCCCCTGGACCTGGACCGGGAGCTGGGCCTGCCGGGCGGCAACATCTTCCACCGCGACCTGGCGTTCCCCTACGCGGACGAGCACGACGAGTGCGCCGGGGCGGCCGGCGGCACCGCGCCGGCCCGTTGGGGCGTGGCCACCACCCACCCCAACGTCCTGCTGTGCGGGGCGGGCGCGGTCCGCGGCGGAGGAGTGAGCGGAATCCCCGGTCACAACGCGGCGATGGCGGTACTGGAGGAGGGCTGACGGGGTGGGGCGGCGCCCTGCTGCAACGGGACGCCCTTGCCGCGACCGGTCGCCCCTGCTGTGACCGTGCGCCCCTGCCGTGACCGGGCGTCCCCTGCCGTGACCGGTCTCCCCCTGCCGTGACCGGTCGTCCCTGCTGTGACCGGGCGTCCCCTGCCGTGACCGGTCGTCCCTGCTGTGATCGGTCGCCCCTGCCGCGACCGGTCGGTGCCTCCCGGTGGGCGCCGGGGGGGGACCCACCCGTGTCCCCCCGGGAATACCACCAACCCCCACCCCGTTGTGGCCCCGCAGGGGGCCCTCGCGACCCTTACGGGATCTGTTCCCCCAAGCCCTAGTGGACGCCCTTCGGGCACCCCCTGGCCGGTCCCCACCGCTTTCTGACGCAGCATCAGAAAATCTCTTCCCTCGTACGGCCCGCTGCGGCATCCTTCGCGCATGCAGACGGAGCTGAGCAACACGCTGGGAGTCGAGCACGCCGTCTTCGGGTTCACGCCGTTCCCCGCCGTCGCCGCGGCGATCACCCGGGCCGGCGGGTTCGGGGTGCTCGGCGCGGTCCGCTACACCGCGCCGGACGAGCTGGCCCGCGACCTCGACTGGATGCAGGAGCACACCGACGGACTGCCCTACGGGCTCGATGTGGTGATGCCCGCCAAGAAGGTGGAGGGCGTCAGCGAGGCCGACGTCGAGGCGATGATCCCCCAGGGGCACCGCAGGTTCGTCACCGAGCTCCTGGAGAAGCATCAGGTGCCCGGGCTCGCCCAGGGGGAGACGCCCGGCTGGCGGATCACCGGTTGGATGGAGCAGGTCGCCCGCACCCAGCTCGACGTGGCCTTCGACTACCCGATCAAACTGCTCGCCAACGCCCTCGGCTCGCCGCCGCCCGACGTCGTCGAGCGCGCCCACGACCACGGCGTCCTCGTCGCCGCACTGGCCGGCAGCCCCCGGCACGCCCGCCACCACCAGGCCGCCGGCATCGACATCGTCGTCGCCCAGGGCTACGAGGCGGGCGGGCACACCGGAGAGATCGCCACCATGGTCCTCACCCCGGAAATCGTGGCCGCCGTCGACCCGCTCCCGGTGCTCGCCGCGGGCGGCATCGGCACCGGTGAGCAGATCGCCGCCGGGCTCGCCCTCGGCGCGCAGGGCGTCTGGCTCGGCTCGATCTGGCTGACCACCGAGGAGGCGGAGCTGCACTCCCGGCGGCTGACCGCGAAACTGCTCGCCGCCGGGCCGGGCGACACCGTCCGCTCCCGCGCCCTGACCGGCAAACCCGCCCGCCAGCTGCGTACGGAGTGGACCGACGCCTGGGACGACCCCGACGGCCCCGGCACCCTTCCGATGCCGCTGCAGGGCCTGTTGGTCGCCGAGGCCAACTCCCGCATCCAGCGGCACGAGGTCGAGCCGCTGCTCGGCACCCCGGTGGGCCAGATCGTCGGCCGGATGAACAGCGAACGCAGTGTGCAGGCCGTCTTCGACGACCTCACCCGCGGCTTCGAGCGGGCCGTCGACCGCATCAACCGCATCGCCGGACGCGCGTGAACCCCAGGAGGACAGCCCCATGACCAAGGACGCCGCGCCGCCCAACGGCTTCTGGGCGCAGGCCGCCGCCGACCCCGACCGTACGGTCCTGATCGCCCCGGACGGCGAGGAGTGGACCGCGGCCCGGCTGCACGCAGCCGCCAACCGACTCGTCCACGGACTGCGCGCCGCGGGCCTGCAACGCGGCGACGCCTTCGCCGTCGTGCTCCCCAACGGCGTCGAGTTCCTCACCGCCTACCTCGCCGCGTCCCAGGCCGGCCTCTACCTCGTCCCCGTCAACCACCATCTGGTCGGCCCGGAGATCGCCTGGATCGTCGCGGACTCCGGCGCCAAGGTGCTCATCGTCCACGAGCGGTTCGCGGCGGCGGCGCGGCAGGCCGCGGACGAGGCGGGAGTGCCGGCGGCACAGCGCTACGCCGTCGGGACGGTCGACGGATTCCAGCCGTACGGCCGGCTCCTCGACCAACAACCGGACTCCGCGCCCGACGACCGCACCCTGGGCTGGGTGATGAACTACACCTCGGGCACCACCGGACGCCCGCGCGGCATCCGTCGCCCGCTGCCCGGCACCGCGCCCGAGGACGCCTATCTGGGCGGCTTCCTCGGCATCTTCGGCATCAAGCCGTTCGACGGCAACGTCCACCTGGTCTGCTCGCCGCTCTACCACACCGCCGTACTGCAATTCGCCGGCGCCTCACTGCACATAGGCCACCGCATCGTCCTCATGGACAAGTGGACGCCGCAGGGCATGCTGGCCCTGATGGACGAGCACCGCTGCACCCACACCCATATGGTGCCGACCCAGTTCCACCGGCTGCTCGCCCTGCCGGAGAAGATCCGGGCGGCCTACGACGTGAGCGCGATGCGGCACGCCATCCACGGGGCCGCGCCCTGCCCCGACCACGTCAAACGCGCGATGATCGACTGGTGGGGCGGCTGTGTGGAGGAGTACTACGCGGCGAGTGAGGGCGGCGGCGCGTTCGCGACCGCCGAGGACTGGCTCAAGAAGCCGGGGACGGTCGGCAAGGCCTGGCCGATCAGCGAGCTGGCCGTCTTCGACGACGACGGCAACCGGCTGCCGGCCGGTGAACTGGGCACCGTCTACATGAAGATGACCACCGGCGGCTTCAGCTACCACAAGGACGAGGGCAAGACGAGGAAGAACCGGATCGGAGACTTCTTCACCGTCGGAGACCTCGGCTGTCTCGACGAGGACGGCTACCTCTTCCTCCGCGACCGCAAGATCGACATGATCATCTCGGGCGGGGTGAACATCTACCCCGCCGAGATCGAATCCGCCCTGCTCGGCCACCCCGCGGTCGCCGACGCGGCCGCCTTCGGCATTCCGCACGACGACTGGGGCGAGGAGGTCAAGGCCGTCGTGGAACCCGCCGAGGGCCACCGGGCGGGCCCCGAGCTGGCCGCCGACATCCTGGCGTACTGCGAACGGCGGCTCGCCGGCTACAAACGCCCCAAGTCCGTCGACTTCATCACCGCCATGCCGCGCGACCCCAACGGCAAGCTCTACAAACGCCGGCTGCGCGACCCGTACTGGCAGGGACGCGAACGCGCCGTATAGGGCCTGTCCTAGGGCTGACGCGCGGTCGGGTGCCTTGACCGGGGGTGGGGCGCGGCCGAGGATCGCGCCATGATGCGAGCACGGAGCAACACCGTCGATGGAGTCCTGCGGCGCAGCGCCCGCCGCGTGCCCGGGCGGACCGCGGTGCGCTACGGGGAGCGGGCCTGGACCTATCGCGAGCTGGACGACGCGGTGACGGCCGCGGCCCGGGTGCTGCTGGCGGACGGCCTCGGGCCCGGCGACCGGGTCGCGTCCTACGGGCACAACTCCGACGCGTATCTGATCGGCTTTCTTGCCTGCGCCCGCGCCGGACTGGTGCACGTACCGGTCAACCACGGCCTCACCGGCGAGGACCTGCGCTACATCCTGGACCAGTCGGGCAGCGCGCTGGTGCTCACCGACGCCGCCCTCGCGCACCGGCTGCCGGACTCCGTACGCACCCTGCCGCTGTACGGCACCCCCGACGGGCTGCTGGAGCGGCTCGCGGCCGGCGCGGTGCCCGGTGGCGCCGGGGAGCTGCCGGAGGTCGCCGACGACGAACTGGCGCAGCTCCTCTACACCTCGGGGACGACCGCCCTGCCCAAGGGCGCGATGATGACGCACCGTGCGCTGGTGCACGAGTACACCAGCGCCGTCGTCGCCCTCGACCTCAAGGAGACCGACCGGCCGCTGCACTCGCTGCCGCTCTACCACTCCGCGCAGATGCATGTGTTCCTGCTGCCCTATCTGGCGGTGGGCGCCGAGAACACCATCCTGGACGGCCCCGACCCGGACCGGATCTTCGACCTGGTGGAGGCGGGCCGGGCCGACAGCCTCTTCGCGCCGCCGACGGTGTGGATCGCGCTGTCGCAGCACCCCGGCTTCACCACCCGGGAGCTGGGCGGGCTGCGCAAGGCCTACTACGGCGCCTCGATCATGCCGGTGCCGGTTCTGGAGCGGCTGCGCGCCCGCCTGCCCCGGCTCGCCTTCTACAACTGCTTCGGACAGAGCGAGATCGGGCCGCTGGCCACCGTGCTCGGCCCGGACGAGCACGAGGGCCGGCTGGACTCCTGCGGGCGCCCGGTGCTGTTCGTCGAGGCGCGGGTGGTGGACGAGGCGGGCCGGGAGGTGCCGGACGGCACCCGGGGCGAGGTCGTCTACCGGTCCCCGCAGCTGTGCACCGGCTACTGGGACAAGCCGGAGGAGACCGCCGAGGCGTTCCGGGACGGCTGGTTCCGCTCCGGGGACCTCGCCGTCCGGGATGCGGAGGGCTACTTCACGGTGGTCGACCGGGTCAAGGACGTCATCAACTCCGGCGGCGTCCTGGTCGCCTCGCGCCAGGTGGAGGACGTGCTCTACGAGCATCCGCAGGTGGCCGAGGTCGCGGTCATCGGACTGCCGGACGAGCGCTGGATCGAGGCGGTGACGGCGGTGGTGGTCCGGCGTACGGACGGCTCGAACGGCGCGGACGCCGCGGGCGGTGGGGCCCTGGTGGGGGAGCGGGAGCTGATCGAGGCGGCGCGGGCCCGCCTCGCGCCGTTCAAGGCGCCCAAACGGGTGGTGTTCGTGGACGCGCTGCCGCGCAACGCCAGCGGGAAGGTCCTCAAGCGTGAGCTGCGCGAGCGGTTCGGCACGCCCTGAGCCGCGTGCGGAGGGCGGCTGTCAGTGGCCCCTGCCATGCTGAGAAGCGGCGGGAGAACGGCCCCGCAGGCCTCGATCCGTACGACGGAGGAGCACCCATGCTGACCACCAACTACGTCCCGGGCACACCGAACTGGCTCGACCTCGGGGCTCCCGACGTCGATGCCGCCGTCGCCTTCTACTCCGCCGTGTTCGGCTGGAGCTTCGAGTCGGCCGGCCCGGAGGCCGGCGGGTACGGCTTCTTCCAGATCGACGGCAGGACGGTCGCCGCCGCCGGCCCGCTGACGGAGGAGGGCGCCGAGTCGGCCTGGACGGCGTACTTCCACACGCGCGACGCGGACGCCACGGCCAAGGCGGTGGAGCAGGCCGGCGGCTCGGTGCGGGTCGAGCCGGGGGACGTCTTCACGGCGGGCCGGCTGGCGGCCTTCACCGACCCGACGGGTGCCGACTTCGCCGTGTGGCAGCCGCGCGAGACCGGGGGCCTGGAGAGGGTCATGGAGCCCAACACGCTCTGCTGGACCGAGCTGTACACCACCGACGCGGCCGCGGCGAAGGACTTCTACCGCTCGGTCTTCTCCTGGAGCTATCAGGACATGCCGATGGGCGGCGACCTGGTCTACTCGGTCATCTCCTCGCCGGGCGGCGGCAGAACCGACGACCCGGGGCAGGGCGGCCTCATGCAGCTGCCGAAGGAGAATCTGGCGGCCGGTTCGACCTCGGAGTGGCACCCGTACTTCGGCGTGCTCGACTGCGATGAGACCTACGCGGCCGCCGTCGGCCAGGGCGCCACGGTCCTGATCCCGCCCGCCGACGCCCCGGGCGTCGGCCGGCTGGCCATGGTGAAGGACCCCGCCGGGGCCCCGTTCGCCCTGATCAAGGGGGATCCGAACATGACCTGAGCGGCGTCGGCAGACGGCGGCCCGGGTGTGCCGTCCGGGTGTGACGGCGACCGGCGACGCCTCTCAGCGGGGGCCCCGCGGGCGGGCGTCCACGATGCGCTTGATCTTGCCCACCGAGCGCTCCAGCGTCTCCGGATCGACGATCTCGACGGCGACCGAGACCCCGATGCCGTCCTTGACGCCGCGCGCGATCATCCCGACGGCCGCCGTGCGCTCCTCGGAGGTGGCATCGGGGCGGGCCTCGGCGCGTACGGTCAGCTGGTCCAGCCGGCCCTCCCGCGTCAGCTTCAGCTGGAAGTGCGGGGCGACGCCGGGCGTGCGCAGCACGATCTCCTCGACCTGTGCGGGGAAGAGGTTGACCCCCCGCAGAATGATCATGTCGTCGCTGCGCCCGGTGACCTTCTCCATCCGGCGGAAGGCCGCCCGCGCGGTGCCCGGCAGCAGACGCGTCAGATCACGGGTGCGGTAGCGGACGACCGGCATCGCCTCCTTGGTGAGGGAGGTGAAGACCAGCTCCCCGTGCTCACCGTCCGGCAGCACCTCGCCGGTGATCGGGTCGACCACCTCCGGGTAGAAGTGGTCCTCCCAGATGTGCAGTCCGTCCTTGGTCTCCACGCACTCCTGGGCGACACCGGGACCCATGACCTCCGACAGGCCGTAGATGTCCACGGCGTCGATCGCGAACCGCTCCTCGATCTCGCGCCGCATCTCCTGCGTCCAGGGCTCGGCACCGAAGACGCCCACCTTCAGCGAGGTCGTCCGGGGATCGACGCCCTGCCGCTCGAACTCGTCGAGGAGGGTGAGCATGTACGACGGGGTCACCATGATGATCTCGGGGCGGAAGTCCTGGATGATCTGCACCTGCCGGCTGGTCATCCCGCCGGAGGCCGGGACGACCGTGCAGCCGAGCCGCTCCGCGCCGTAGTGGGCGCCCAGACCGCCGGTGAACAGGCCGTATCCATAGGCGATATGGACGGTGTGACCGGGCCGGGCGCCGGCGGCGTACAGCGAACGGGCCACGACATCCGCCCAGTGGGACAGATCGCGCTCGGTGTAGCCGACGACCGTCGGACGGCCGGTGGTGCCGCTGGAGGCGTGGATGCGGCGCACCCTGTCCTTGGGGACGGCGAACATGCCGAAGGGGTACTGGGCGCGCAGATCGTCCTTGACGGTGAACGGGAAGCGGACGAGATCGCCGAGCGAGCGGCAGTCCTTGGGATGTGCCCCGGCGCGGTCGAAGGACTCGCGGTAGAAGGGGACATGGTCGTAGGCGTGCTGCAACGAGGCGCGCAGCCGGGTCAGCTGGAGTTCCCGCAACGCCTCCGGGGAGAGCCGCTCCGCGTCGTCGAAGGTCTCACCGCCCGTCGCCCCGCCCGTGGCTGCTTCCGGCATGTCCGGCATGGAGTGTCACCGCCTCGTCTCCCTACCGATCATTCGGTAGCTGAATGCGGTCCAAGTAATCAGCGCGCGGCGAGCACGTCAAGGGGCCTGGCGCGGGCGGTTCACCGGTGGTCCCGCGGGGGAGTGACGGCTGTCAGGCGCGCAGGTCGGTGAGGTCCGGTCGGCGTGCCGGGGGTGGGGTGGACGAGGCGCGGGGGAGCGGCGCGAGAGCCTGTCGGCAGGCCGTAGGCTCGCGCCGTACGACCTCCCACGAATCCCCCTTGGGAGGACCGGAGTTCGAGAGAGGCCGACCGTGCAGCTGATCACTTCGATGCGCCGTGCGCTGGTCGCCGGCGCCGCCGCGACCGTCCTGTTCACCGCGGCCGGCGGGGCCGTCGCGGCCCCGGCCGCCCCGTCGCCCGCTCCGTCGCCCGCCGCGCACTCCCCGTACCAGCAGCTCCGGCCCCTCGCCGCGCTGTCCGCGGAGCGGCTGGCCACCGGGGACCTGGTGGCCGCGGCGAAGTGGGGCACCGGCGCGCCGATCGACGACCCGGTCCGCGAACGGCAGGTGCTGGACGCGGTGGCGGCGCAGGCCCGGCAGCTCGGCGCCGACCCGGTGGCGACGGAGCGGATCTTCCGGGACCAGATCGAGGCCAGCAAGGTCGTGCAGCGCGGACTGCACCGGCTGTGGGACGCCGACCCGTCCCGGGCGCCGGAGGAGCGCCCCGACCTGGGTGAGGTCCGCAAGGAGATCAACCGCATCAACGGCGAGCTGGTCCGGGCCGTCGCCGCCTCCCCCCACGCCCGCTCCGCGCCGTCCTGCCGCCCGCTGCTGACCGTGAACGCCGCCCAGGTACGCCATGAGCGGCGGCTGGACGCGCTGCACACGGTGGCGCTGGGCCGCGCGCTCCGGTCGGTCTGCACCACGTACGCGGCGCCCGGCAGCTGAACGCCGGGTCCGCGGCGCCTGGTAGCCGAGTACCGCCTGCGCGGCGCCCGGTAGGCGAACGCCGCGTGGTGAACCACGACGAGCCGGGGGGAGGCGACGGCGGACCGGGTGCCGAGGGCGCCGCCTCACGCCTCCCGTTCGCCCGCCGCCACCGCCTTCGCCCAGCGGTAGTCCGCCTTGCCGCTGGGCGACCGCTGGATCCGGTCGGTGAAGACCACGGCACGCGGAATCTTGTAGCCGGCCAGCCGGCCGCGGCAGTGCGCCTGGATGCCCTCCAGGTCCAGCGGACCGGCTCCCTCGCGCAGTTGGACCACGGCCGCGACGCGGTTGCCCCACCGCTCGTCCGGTACGCCCGCCACCAGCGCGTCATACACCTGGGGGTGCGCCTTGAGCGCCTGCTCGACCTCCTCCGGATAGACCTTCTCGCCGCCGGAGTTGATGCACTGCGACCCCCGGCCCAGGACCGTGACGACGCCCTGCTCGTCCACGGTGGCCATGTCGCCCAGCAGCACCCACCGGTCGCCGTGCGCCTCGAAGAAGGTCTCGGCGGTCTTCTGCGGGTCGTTGTAGTAGCCCAGCGGTACGTGTCCGCGCAGCGCGAGCCGGCCCGTCCCGCCGGCCGCCACCGGCGCGCGGGTCTGCGGATCCACCACCGCCGTACGGGAGTTGACGCGCAGCCGGAAGCCCCGCTCGGGGCCCGCGTCGTCGGTGGCCGTGCCGTTGAACCCGGATTCCGAGGAGCCGAAGTTGTTCAGCAGCAGGGCGTGCGGCACCAGCGCGCCGAACTGGGCGCGCACGGTCTCGGAGAGGATCGCGCCGGAGCTGCTGACGCTGAACAGCGAGGAGCAGTCCACGCCCTTCAGCGGCCCGCCGAGCGCGTCGACGAGCGGGCGCAGCATCGCGTCGCCGACCAGCGAGACGCTGGTGACCCGCTCCCGCTCGATGGTCCGCAGCACCTCTTCGGGCACGTACTTGCGGTGGATGACGACCTTCTGGCCGAAGTGGAAGGCGATGAACGCGGTGAGGGTGGAGGTGCCGTGCATCAGCGGGGGAGTGGGGAAGAAGACCAGTCCGGCGCCGCCGGCCGCGACCCGCTCGGCCAGCTCCTGCGGCCGCTTGACCGGCTCACCGGTCGGCGCCCCGCCGCCCATCCCGGAGAAGAAGATGTCCTCGTGGCGCCACATCACGCCCTTGGGCAGGCCGGTGGTGCCGCCGGTGTAGATGACGATCTGGTCGTCGGCGGAGCGCGGTCCGAAGCCGCGGGCGGGTGAACCGGCGGCCTCGGCGTCCGCGAGCGCGACCGGCGCGATCCGGGGCGCGGGCGCGCCGGGGGGCGGGCTGCCGACCCGTACGAGATGCCGCAGCGCCGGGGCGTGCGGGAGGGCGGCGGCGACCCGGCCGGTGAACTCCCCGTCGAAGACCAGCGCCACCAGGTCCGCGTCCCGGTAGAGGTAGGCCAACTCCTCTTCCACGTAGCGGTAGTTGACGTTCACCGGGACGGCGCGGATCTTCAGGCAGGCGTAGACGGCCTGGAGGTACTCGATGCCGTTGTAGAGGTGGAGTCCCACGTGGTGGCCGGGGCCGATGCCGTGGTCGGCGAGGTGGTGGGCCAGACGGTTCGCGGCGCGGTCCAGCTCCGCGTACGTCAGCCGCCGTTCGGCGCCGGTCCCCGGGTGGTCGACGTACACCAGCGCCTCGCGGTCGGGGACGGTGTCGACGATCGACTCGAAGAGGTCGGCAAGGTTGTACTCCATGTCTCCTCCAGACCGGGCGGGCGTCGGCCGGCCGGTCTGCCGACCGGACCCAGTCGGTCATTAGAGCGCCGCCGGAGGGAGCAGGGAAGGGTCGCGACCAACAAATCTGACTACCTGTCAGAAAACTCTTGAACTCGCCGTGCGGCTACTGCAACCTGTTCTACGTCTTGAGACGGGAGGACGGCATGGGTGGTACGGAACATCTGACCGTGGAGCGCGTCGGCGCGACACTGGTGCTCACCCTCAACCGGCCGGAGGCGAAGAACGCACTCTCGCTGCCGATGCTGGTGGGCCTGTACGACGGCTGGATCGCCGCCGACGAGGACGACCAGATCCGCTCCATCGTCCTCACCGGCGCCGGCGGCACCTTCTGCGCCGGAATGGACCTCAAGGCGCTCGCCGGCGGCGGGATGGCCGGCGAGCAGTACCGCGACCGGCTGCGTGCCGACCCCGACCTGCACTGGAAGGCGATGCTGCGCCACCACCGCCCCCGCAAACCGGTGATCGCCGCCGTCGAGGGCCACTGCGTCGCCGGCGGTACGGAGATCCTCCAGGGCACCGACATCCGCGTCGCCGGCGAGAGCGCCACCTTCGGCCTCTTCGAGGTCGCCCGCGGACTGTTCCCCATCGGCGGCTCCACCGTCCGCCTCGCCCGCCAGATCCCCCGCACCCACGCCCTGGAGATGCTGCTCACCGGCCGGCCCTATCCGGCACCCGAGGCGGCACGCATCGGCCTGATCGGCCATGTCGTGCCCGACGGCGGCGCACTGCAGGCGGCCCTGGAGATCGCCGAGCGGATCAACGCCTGCGGCCCCCTCGCCGTCGAGGCCGTCAAGGCGTCCGTCTACGAGACCGCCGAGCTGACCGAGGCCGAGGGACTCCGGGCCGAACTCGCCCGGGGCTGGCCCGTTTTCGACACCGCCGACGCCAAGGAGGGCTCCCGCGCGTTCGCGGAGAAGCGTCCCCCCGTCTACCGGCGCGCCTGAGCCGAAGCGCCCAAGGAGCCCAAGGAGCCCGCATGTCACAGGTCCTCACCGCGCCCCTCGTCGTGGAATTCCCCTTCACCCGCTCGCTCGGCCCGGTCCAGAGCGCCTTCCTCACCGGACTGCGCGAGCGCACCGTCCTCGGCGTCCGGGCCGGCGACGGCCGGGTCGTCGTACCGCCCACCGAATACGACCCGGCCACCGCCGAGGAGATCGACCAGCTGGTCGAGGTCGGCGCGACCGGCACCGTCACCACCTGGGCCTGGAACCCGGCCCCGCGCCGCGGCCAGCCGCTTGGCATCCCCTTCGCCTGGGTCCTGGTCCGGCTCGACGGCGCCGACACCGCGCTGCTGCACGCCCTGGACGCCCCCGGCCCCGACGCCGTACGCACCGGCATGCGGGTGCGGATCCGCTGGGCCGCCGAGCGCACCGGCGCCATCACCGACATCGCCTGCTTCGAGCCGTCCGGCGACCCGGCGGACGGCGCCCGGCCGGCCCCGCACGGCGGGGAGTTCGCCGACCCGGTCACCGGGATCACCGCCCCCGCCCGGCTCGACTACACCTACTCGCCCGGCCGCGCCCAGTCCCGCTACCTCCAGGCGCTCGCCGGCCACCGGACCATCGGCGAGCGCTGCCCGTCCTGCCGCAAGGTCTACGTCCCGCCCCGCGGCGCCTGCCCCACCTGCGGCGTCGCCACCGACACCCAGATCGAGGTCGGCCCCAAAGGCACCGTCACCACCTTCTGCATCGTCAACATCAAGGCCAGGAATCTCGACATCGAGGTGCCGTACGTCTACGCCCACATCGCACTGGACGGGGCCGACCTGGCCCTGCACGCCCGCATCGGGGGAATCCCCTACGACCAGGTCCGCATGGGGCTGCGGGTGGAACCCGTATGGACCGAGGGCGGGCGCTTCCCCGACCACTACCGCCCCACCGGCGAACCCGACGCCGACTACGACAGCTACAAGGAGCTGATCTGATGCGCGATCCGATACGCGAGGTCGCCGTCGTCGCCTTCGGGCAGAGCCGCCACGTCCGCGACAGCGCGGAGACCTCCGAGGTCGAGATGCTGATGCCGGTGCTCCACGACGTACTGGCGCGGACCGGCCTCAAGGCCGGCGACATCGACTTCACCTGCTCGGGCTCCTCCGACTACCTCGCGGGCCGGGCCTTCTCCTTCACGATGGCCCTGGACGGCGTCGGCGCCTGGCCGCCGATCGCCGAATCCCATGTCGAGATGGACGGCGCCTGGGCGCTGTACGAGGCCTGGGTGAAGATCCTCACCGGTGAGGCGGAGACCGCACTGGTCTACGCCTACGGCAAGTCCTCGCCCGGCGACGTCCGCGAGGTCCTCACCCGCCAGCTCGACCCGTACTACGTCGCCCCGCTGTGGCCCGACTCCGTCGCGCTCGCCGCCCTCCAGGCCCAGGCACTGATCGACGCGGAGCTGACCGACGAGCGGGAGCTGGCCGCGATCGCGACCCGCAGCCGCGCCGACGCCGCGTCCCATCCGTCCGCCCAACTGCGCGGCGCCGTGCCCGTCGGCGAGCCGCTCGTCGGCCCGCTGCGCACCGGCGACTGCCCGCCCATCGGCGACGGTGCGGCCGCCGTCGTCCTCGCCGCCGGCGACACCGCCCGCCGGCTGACCGACCGCCCCGCCTGGATCCGCGGGCTCGACCACCGCATCGAGGCCCACAGCCTGGGCGTCCGCGACCTCACCGACTCGCCCTCCACCCGGCTCGCCGCCGAACACGCCGGAGCCTTCGAACGACCCTTCGACACCGCGGAGTTGCACGCCCCCTTCACCTCCCAGGAGGTCGTGCTGCGCCGCGCCCTGAAACTCGACGCGCCCGGCAGCACGGTCCGGATCAACCCGTCAGGCGGCGCGCTCGCCGCCAACCCCGTCATGGCCACCGGCCTGATCCGGCTCGGCGAGGCCGCCGCCCGCATCCAGCGCGGCGAGTCCGACCGGGCGCTTGCCCACGCCACGTCGGGGCCGTGCCTGCAGCAGAACCTGGTCGCCGTCCTGGAGGGGGAACGATGAGCACAGGTGCCACATCCAAGGAGCCGGTGGCCGTCGTCGGCATCGGCCAGACCAAGCACGTCGCCGCCCGCCGGGACGTCTCGATCGCCGGACTCGTCCGCGAGGCCGCCCGCCGGGCCCTGGAGGACGCCGGGTTGAACTGGCCGGACGTCGACGCCGTGGTGATCGGCAAGGCCCCCGACTTCTTCGAGGGCGTCATGATGCCCGAGCTCTACCTCGCCGACGCCCTCGGCGCCGTCGGCAAACCGATGCTGCGGGTGCACACCGCGGGCTCGGTCGGCGGCTCCACCGCCCTGGTCGCCGCCAACCTGGTCGCCGCCCGGGTCCACCGCACCGTCCTCACCCTCGCCTTCGAGAAGCAGTCCGAATCCAACGCCATGTGGGGCCTGTCCCTGCCGATCCCCTTCCAGCAGCCCCTGCTGGCCGGCGCCGGCGGCTTCTTCGCCCCGCACGTCCGCGCCTATATGCGCCGCACCGGCGCCCCCGACACCGTCGGATCCCTCGTCGCCTACAAGGACCGCCGCAACGCCCTGAAGAACCCCTACGCGCACCTCCACGAGCACGACATCACCCTGGAGAAGGTCCAGGCCGCACCGATGCTCTGGGACCCGATCCGCTACTCGGAGACCTGCCCCTCCTCCGACGGGGCCTGCGCGATGATCCTCACCGACCGCGCCGGCGCCGCGCGCTCGCCCCACCCGCCGGCCTGGGTGCACGGCGGGGCGATGCGCAGCGAACCCACCCTCTTCGCCGGCAAGGACTTCGTCTCGCCGCAGGCCGGCAAGGACTGCGCCGCGGACGTCTACCGGCAGGCCGGGATCACCGACCCCCGCCGCGAGATCGACGCGGTCGAGATGTACGTCCCGTTCTCCTGGTACGAACCGATGTGGCTGGAGAACCTGGGCTTCGCCGAGGAGGGCGAGGGCTGGAAACTCACCGAGTCCGGCGTCACCGAACTCGACGGCGACCTCCCGGTCAACCCCTCCGGCGGCGTGCTCTCCACCAACCCCATCGGCGCCTCCGGCATGATCCGCTTCGCCGAGGCCGCCCTCCAGGTGCGCGGCCGGGCCGGCGCGCATCAAGTCGACGGCGCCCGCCGGGCGTTGGGACACGCCTACGGCGGCGGGGCCCAGTTCTTCGCGATGTGGCTGGTCGGCGCGGACTCCCCGGCCGCCTGAGGGACCGGGATCCGCCTCCCCGAGCCCGCGCGCCGGCGCCGGGACACGTCCCCTGTCCGTCCCCGGGCCCAGTGGTTAGGCTGCCCACGGACGACGCATCGCAAGGAAGCGAGGACACGTGGCCAACAGCATCATCGAGCAGCGGCTCGCGGGCGGCCCCCGGCCCGAACTCGACCTGTCACAGGCCGAGTGGCAGTCCACCACCCAGGGTGTGGGCGACGTCCAGGTCGCCTTCGTGGAGGGCTATGTCGCGATGCGCAACCGCCGCAGCCCGGAGATCCCGGCGGTGATCTTCTCCCCGGCCGAGTGGCGCGCCTTCGTCCTGGACGCCCGCGACGGCGAGTTCGACCTCACCTAGGGCCTGTCCGATGGGTCATGGCCGGTGGTCGTCCCGCCCAACTCGCTCCGCCGGGACCGCGGTTCCACGAGGCGGACGACGCCTGCCGGGCCGCTCGTAGGATGGGCGGTATGACGGGTGAGCGTGATCTTGGACTGCTGCTGAGCGGGATGCGTCCGGAGCTGAACGAGGGCCGCTTTGTCTTTACGACCGTGCCCGGCCCGGTCCCCGAGGGGGTGACGCCCCAGGTCACCGTCGCCGAACCCGAAGGGCTCACCCTCGTCGTCCGCCAGGAGGAGGCCGATCGCGCCGGCCTGCCGTACGACTATGTCGCCGGCTGGATCATCCTGCGGGTGCACTCCGCGCTGGACGCCGTCGGACTGACCGCCGCCGTCGCCACCGCGCTCGCCCGGGCCGGGCTCAGCTGCAACGTCGTCGCCGGCTTCCACCACGATCACCTCTTCGTGCCCCACGACGCGGCCGCCGAGGCGCTGCGCCTCCTCGGCGAGCTGTCCGCGCGGGCCTGACCGGCGGCGCGGCGGGCCGCGGCGGCGCCCGCGCGCTTACCTCGACGTCAGCGCGGCGTGTCGGGCCGAGCCACGTACGATGGCGGCATGTCCTTCCTCCGCCGCCGTAGCGCCACGCCCGCCGGTCCAGACTTCGACGTACTCGCCATGGACCCCGGGGACTGGCCGGGCAATCTCGGGGCCGGGCTGCTGCCCGCGCCCGACGGGAGCTGCCAGGGCGTCTTCCTCCGCTACGACCTGTTCGGTGGCCGCGGCCCCGCGATGATCATCGGCAATCTGCCGGAGGGCTCCCCGGCCCGCGAGCTGGAGGGCGACGAGGTGCCCTTCGAGGTGGCGCAGCTGCTCGCGGCGCTCGGCAACGACGAGCCGGTGACGGTCGTCGAGAGCGAGGACACCCCGGTGATGCACGAGGACAACCTGCTGATCGTCAAGCGCATCAAGTGCTCCGAGAGCCGGATCTCGTGTGCCCAGTTCGACCGCAGCGACGGTGTGCTGGTCACCATCGCCAGCTGGGACCGCCCGATCACCGACGACCTCTACGCGCTGCTCAAGCCGCTGCCGGCGGAGCTGTTCCAGCAGGGCTGACCCCAGCGCACACGGGAGCGGACACGCCTCGCGCCCGGTGGACGGCCTGACCCGCGCCGTCCACCGGGCGCGTCGCGCTGAGCGACGTCCTTCCCCCTAGGACCCCGAGCGCTGTACGTCGACATCGGCCGCACGCACATAGCCGACCCGGTGGCCGAGCTGGATCTCGTAGTAGACGTCCTTGCCGCGCACGACCGTGTGCTTGCTGGTGTCGAAGGTCGGCGCGTAGAAGTACTCGCCCGCCATCCGGTCGCCGACCGCGTACTTCTGACCCGCGGTGATCTTGTACGGCAGCGGGGAGACGGCCTGGTACGGCACGCCGGCCGGGTACGCCGCCTTCTCCGGGTACGCACGGCCGTAGACCGGGATCTCCGCCCGGCCGGCCTTCGGCGTGGCGATCAGGCCCTGCGTGTTCACCGCCGTCGGCCCGTCCTGCGGATTGCGGAACCACGCGAGCTGCCCGAGGTACCAGACCGCCGTCCAGTCGCCGGCCCGGCTCGCCACCGCGAACCGCTGGCCCGTCGAGGCGCGGGCACCGATGTCGTTCACGCCGTCCGTGGAGTCGCTGCCGTCCGGGTGCAGCCCGGCGTCCTTGACCAGCGGGGCGTTCTCGTCGGGCGCGATATGCAGCCGGACCGCGGTGGAGCCGTGCGGCGCGCAGGTGTCACCGGGCTTGGCGCAGCCGGTGTAGCGCGGTGTGTTCCTGGCGTAGTCGGGGCGGATGGTGACCAGACCGCCGCGCGGGCCCGCGTTGGGGTGGAAGGGCCGGCCCAGCAGGGTGAAGTAGTGCGCCCAGTCCCAGTACGGGCCGGGGTCGGTGTGCATACCGGGGATCGTGGACGCGGTCGTGCCGGGCACGTTGTCGTGGCCCAGGATGTGCTGCCGGTCGAGCGGGACGTCGTACTTGCGGCTCAGATACTTCACCAGGTGGGCCGAGGCGCGGTACATCGCCTCTGTGTACCAGGCGTCCGGTGAGGCGAGGAAGCCCTCGTGCTCGACTCCGATGGAGTGCGAGTTGATGTACCAGTTGCCCGCGTGCCAGGCGACGTCCTTGGTCGGCACATGCTGGGCGATCAGACCGTCCGAGGAGCGGATCGTGTAGTGCCAGGACACATACTTCGGGTCCTTGATCAGCTTCAGGGTGACGTCCCACGACCCCTCGGTGTCATGGATGACGATGGCGTTGACCTTCTGGTCCTTGGGGCGGTTCGCCAGGTCGTGGTTGCCGTAGTCCTTGTCGCCGAACTCCTCGTACGGCGCCGGGACCGACATGCAGGCGACGCTCCACGGGCACTCCAGCCCGCCGTCGCCACCCGCCGCGGAGGCCTTGACGGCCGGCCTGCCGAGACGTTTCTGCTGAGCGGGGTCGGGGACCAGCCCCGGCGTGGCGGCCAGCGTGACCCGCTGTCCCGCGTCGTTCGTACGCGCCTGGCCCCGGCGCACGACCTGGTACACCTCGTCCGCGAAGGCCCGGCCGCCGCGCGCGCTGTCCTGGCCGCCGTAGGCCGCCACCGCCGCGTACCACCGGGCCGGATCACCGCCCGCCGGCAGCCCCAGCCGGCGTTGCTCGGCGGCCAGCAGCGCCGCACCGCCCAGCACGTTCGCCGCGGGGTCCCTGCGCAGCTTCTCGGGGGACAGGCCGGTCAGCTTCGCCGCGGTCGCCAACGTCCGCAACCGGGCGGGGAGTTTCGCCGGCAGCAGAGCCCGTTGTGTGGTGCTCCTGGGCACCCGCTTCCGGTCGCGCGAGCCGTCACCGCGGGCGTCCTCGTCGCCCTCGCTGAACTCCGGCAGCCGGGACAGAGCCGTACGGGCGTCGGTCAGATGCATCGGGCCGTAGCCACCGGCGACGCTGGGCGCGCCACCGTGACCGTCCCAGCGGGACTCCAGATACGAGACGCCGAGCAGCACACTGCGGGGTACGTGGAAGCGGACGGCGGCGTCGGTGAAGGCCCGCTGCAGCCGGCCGGCCGGGGGCTGCCCGGCGCTGGCGGCCGGTGCTCCCGAGAGCGGCAGCAGCAGGAGCGCCGCCGCGACGGCGGTGGATCTGCGCAGGGCGGGGCGGTGGATTCTCCTTGCGTCTTCCGGGGCGGATCCTCGCAAAACGACCTCCTCGAGCCGGCCCGAGCCGGACGGTGTGACGGTTGGTGCGCAAACGGCCGTGCGGGGTGGGACCCGAGGGTAGATCCCCCGTCGGGCCTATAGCTATACGTCTGCCGACGGACCGTCAATCACCGCGCCGGGCCGGGATTACGCATGTCAGGGCATCTCCCCAGGAGCCTTCCCGGACCGGCCCCGGGCCTGCGAGGCGTCAGTGGAATGGACCAATGAACGGGCACATGGGTGAGCGGCGCGCCCCGTGCCCGGGCGCGCCGCTCACAGTCCCCCTAGTCGGTCAGCGGGTGCCGACCGCCGCCCGTACCGCACGGCGCGCCATCTGGCAGTCGTCGTGCAGCCGGCGCAGGAGCAGCCGCTGCTCCTCGCCCGCCGCGGGCACGCCGGGCTGTCCCGGGCCCGGTGTCCCCGTCGGCGCGGGCTCGCGCATGGTCCGCTGGACCGCGGTCTCATAGCGCCGGATCTCGCGGGTGAGAATCAGCATCAGATTCACCAGGAAGGCGTCCCGCGAGGCCGGGCCCGCGTTCTGGGCGAGCTGGCTGATCTGCCGACGCGCCACCGGGGCGTCGCCGAGGACCGACCACAACGTCGCCAGGTCGTAGCCCGGCAGGTACCAGCCCGCGTTGTCCCAGTCCAGCAGCACCGGACCGGCGGGGGAGAGCAGCACGTTGTTCAGCAGCGCGTCGCCGTGGCAGAACTGGCCCTGGACGTGCGACAGGCCGTGCATCAGCTTCTGCAGATCGCCCAGGTCGCGGTCGGTGAGCAGCCCGAGGTCGTGATAGCGGCCGATGCGGCCCGCGTAGTCCAGCGGGGTGTCGAACAGTCCGGCCGGCGGCCGCCAGAGGTTGATCCGGCAGATCGCGCCGAGCGCGGCCCGCACATCCGCGCGGGGAGGCGCCTCGGACGGGTGCCGTGTCATGGCGGCGACCCGGCCGGGCATCCGCTCCACGATCAGCGTGCAGTTGTCGGGGTCGGCCGCCACCAGCCGCGGCACCCGTACCGGCGGACGATGCCGGACGAATGCGCGGTATGCGCTTATTTCCTGCTGGAACCTTTCCGCCCATGCGGGGGAGTGGTCCAGTAAACACTTGGCGACCGCGGTCATGCGGCCCGTCGTGCCGACGAGGAGGACGGATTTGCCGCTCCGGCGCAGCACCTGGACCGGGTTGAACTCCGGACAGATGCGATGCACGGAGGCGACCGCGGCGCGCAGCTGGGCGCCCTGGGGCCCGGACAAGTCAAGTCTCCCGCTGAGCGGTTGGGTGCCCGTCCCCTGCGTCCGCCGGGTCCGGCCACCGGAGAGACCGGGGACCGCCCCCGCGGATGAGGAGGGGGCGAGATACGGCCCGCTGCCCGCGGGGTGCGGGCGGTACGGCCGGGCGGGGGCGGTCACGGCGGACGATGCTGCATACATGGGTGAAGAAGATCCCTTCGTGCGCCGACGAGTTGCGCGCGCTCCCCGGCCCGGTGGAGGGAACCCGTGAACGGGCCCCGTGCAGGAGGCCGATCCAGGGTCCCTGTGAAGGGCGCGCACCCTGGGGAATGCGGTCCCGCCACCAGGCCGGGGGCGGCACACCTACAGAACAACGGGCTGCGGGTGGCAGACCATCTGGCGCACCCTGGCGAACCCTGGCGAATGGTCGCAGCGCACGTCACCGGCCGTTACTGTCAACTCAGTCGAGGAACCTGGGGGCTTGACGTGGACAGGCAGCCGAACACCCGTCTCGCGGACCTTTTCGGCCTGGCCGGCTGGTCCAAAGGAGAGCTGGCGAGACTCGTCAACCGGCAGGCGGCGGCCATGGGCCATCCGCAGCTGGCGACGGACACCTCGCGGGTTCGGCGCTGGATCGACATGGGGGAGACCCCACGGGATCCGGTGCCCAAGGTCCTGGCTTCCCTGTTCACCGAGCGCCTCGGCCGTGTCGTAACCATCGAGGACCTCGGGTTCGCAAGAACCGGTCGCTCGGGGAAGCGGCAGGCCACGGACGGTCTGCCGTGGGCTCCCGAACGGACCGCTGCGGTCCTCACGGAATTCACGGGAATGGACCTCATGCTCAACCGACGCGGCTTGGTGGGGGCGGGCGCGGCGCTCGCCGCGGGCTCCGCACTCACCGGCGCCATGCACGACTGGCTGCACACCGATCCGGCCCCCGCCGGCGCCCCCCGCCACGACGACCCGTTCGCTTCCGACTCCCTCACCGAACTCGACCAGATCGGCCTCGACCGCTATGAGGCGGCCCCCGTGGGGTCGCAGGAGATCGACGCGCTGGAGCGCTCGGTCGAAGTCTTCCGCGCCTGGGACGCGGCCCGTGGCGGCGGGCTGCAGCGCAAGGCCGTGGTGGGCCAGCTCAACGAAGTGGGCGGCATGCTCGCCTACCGCCACCCCGACCATCTGCAGCGCAGGCTGTGGGGGGTGGCCGCCAATCTGGCGGTGCTGGCCGGCTGGATGTCCCATGACGTCGGCCTGGAGCCCACCGCCCAGAAGTACTTCATCATCGCCGCCCATGCGGCACGCGAGGGCGGCGACCGCCCGCGCGCCGGGGAGGCGCTCTCCCGCGCCGCCCGCCAGATGGTCCATCTGGGCCGTCCCGACGACGCGCTCGATCTGATGAAGCTGGCCAAGTCCGGCTCCGGCGAGGAGACCCTGCCGCGCACCCGCGCCATGCTGCACACCATCGAGGCCTGGGCACAGGCGTCCAAGGGCCATGGCCAGGCGATGCGGCGCACGCTGGGAGAGGCGGAGGAGCTCTTCGTCTCGGACAAGGGCGATGTGCCCCCGCCGTGCTGGATGCAGATGTTCGACGAGGCGGATCTGCACGGCATGCAGGCGCTGGCCTTCCGCACTCTCGCCGATCACGACCCCTCGGCCGCCAGGATCGCTCAGCATCACGCCAAACAGGCACTGGAGCTGCGCGAGGGCGGCCGCCAGCGCTCGCAGATCTTCGACTACATCTCGATGGCGTCGGCCTGCTTCATCGGCGACGACCCCGAACAGGCCGACCGCTACGCCAGATTGGCGTTGGTGTCCATCGGAGAGAACTCCTCCCACCGCACCTGGGACCGGCTCCGCGAAATGTTCCGGCTGACCGGACAGTACGCGAACTACGCCAAGATCCAGGATCTGCGCGAGGAGATCCAGCAGGTCCTGCCGAAGGCGAAGCCCAAGGCCAAGGGGTCGGGCCTGGGGCCCGGGGTCGGTTCCGGAGTCGGACTGGGCCAGAACTTCTCGGTCTGAATCCGCTGCGTTCCGGCCTTCGTACAGCACGAGATGACAGAAACGGCAGAGGTGGCGGAGCGTCACGCGCACCTGCGCGTGACGACGCGTCACACCCGGCAGAGATGCCGTTTCACCTGAGAGCCGACCAACCCCCGCCCCACGCCTCAGGGCGGCCGGCTTCGCTTCCGCCGGTCCGCCCCTCAGCTGCCGCGCTGTGTGTCAGCCGCCGACCCTGGCGATCAGCACGCAGGCGTCGTCCTCGCGCTCGGTGCTGCCGAACTCCTCGACGACGACGCGGACGCTGTCCTGCGCGTTACGGGCCGCGGCGAACCGCGGTGCCAGGGCGAGGAGCCGCTCGGCACCCTCATGGGCGGCCTCCGCGCCATGCGTACGGCGTGGCGCGAGACCGTCGGTGTGCAGCACGAGCAGGTCGCCGGGCTCCAGTTGCTCGGTGCGCTGGGTGTACGCCGCCCCCGAGGTCGCCCCGAGCAGTACGCCCTCCGGTGGGTCCAGCGCGCGCCCCGTGCCGCCGCGGAAGAGCAGCGGTGCGGGGTGGCCCGCCTGGGCCCACTCCAGCGTGCGCGTCTCGGGGTCGAACCGGCCGCACACCGCGCTGCCGAGCGCCGGCTGGGCGGCGGTGTCCAGCAGTTGGTTCAAAAAGCCCATCAGCGGCCCCGGCCGCTGTCCCGAGACCGCCATACCGCGCAGCGCGCCCAGCACCATCGCCATGCCCGAAGTGGCCGTGGCGCCATGGCCGGTGAGGTCGCCGACGCTCAACAGCGTGGCGCCGTCCGGGAGTTGCAGGGCGTCGTACCAGTCGCCGCCGATCAGGGCGCTGGTGCCGGACGGCAGATAGCGCCCGGCGAGATCGAGGGCGACCGGGCCGCCCTGCGGGAACCGCAGGGAGCCGCGCCACGGCGGTAGCACGGCTTCCTGCAGCTCGACCGCAAGCCGGTGCTCGGTCTGCGCGATATGCCGCTCGCGGTGCAGCGAGTCACGGGTCTCGCGTACCGCCTGCTGGCTGCGGCGCAGCTCGCTGACGTCCCGCAGCACGGCCCACATGCAGGCGGTGCTGCCATCGGCGTCGAGCACCGGCTCGCCCACCATGTGCACCGTGCGCAGACTCGCGTCCGGCCGCACGATGCGGAACTCGCCGTCGATCGGCCGGCCGTCCACCAGGCAGTCGGTGACCATCGTGGCCAGCCCCTCCTGGTCCTCGGCGTATACCAGGGACGGCAGCTCGTCGAGGGTCAGCGGGCCCTCGGAGGGGGCTCGGCCGAACATCGCGAACAGCTCGTCGGACCAGCTGACCTCGTCCGTGAGCAGATTCCACTCGGCGCTGCCCACGCGGCGCAGCAGCGCGCCGCGCTCATGGGGCGCGGGCTCCGGCGGGGCCGCCGGCAGCTCGACCTCGGCCGCCTGCTCGTCGTCACTCTCAGTGGGCAGGCCCTCTCTCAGCTGGTCGAGGTGGCCACCGAGGTCGTCGAGGTGGTGCACGGCGAGGTCGCACAGCGCCCGCTGCCAGCGAAGCTGCGGGTCGGCGGCGAGGTCGGTGTCCACCGTGGACTCCCGGCGCACCGCGTCGAGGCCGCCGCGCAGACGGCGCGCCTGCGTGATGAGTGCCTCGACCGTGTCGCGCTCGGGGGGCCGGTCGGCTGGATGGTCCGCGAAGAGAGGGGACGGCATGACGTACTCCGTGATCAGGCGGCGCCGGGCTAAAGGGCCGGTAACGACTGTTGCACAGGCAGCGACCGTCCGTAAGGGATTTGGCACTACCCGATACGGTGGTGCACCTGGCATATGCCAGCGGCCTCCCTGGGGCAACCTCGGGGCGAATCGGCGGAATGGCAGCTTCCAGGCTAGGCTTCGGCCGCCGTACCGCAGGTGTTCTCGCCGATTCCACGGGGTTGACGAGGGATGCCGTGCATACGGTCCGCGGTCACCGGCAAGAATGCCGGTCAGCGGAAATCCCGTTGCCAGCCTGTCCCCCGCACCGGATGCTGACCTCATGTTCGATCCAGACATAGCGCCCAGTGGCACCCTGCTCGGCCTCCTGCAGCGAGGCCGCGGCGACGGGACCCTGCATGCCCTCGCGGCGCCGCGGGCCGAGGCGCTCGCGGCACTCAACGACTGCGTGCTGCGCGACCCCCGGCGCGACTGGCAGGTCGAGAACCGCTCTCTGTACTACGCGCGCCTCTACATGCAGCTCGACGGTGGGCTGGAGGAGATCGAACGCCACCTCTTCCACCCCGACGACCTCCTCGACACGGGCGAGGAGCGCACCGGACTCGCCCTCGCCGTCCTCGGCCACCTCGCCGCGTACGGCAGGGACGCCGCCCGACTGCTGCTGCGCAGCTACGCCGCGGCCGGCAGCAACTGGCGCTGGGCCCTGGACGAGCTCGCGCTGCGTGACGACGACGCCGGGCTGATGACCCTCGCCCCCGCCGTGCTCGCACGCTTCCCCGAGACCGAGCAGGGTGCGGCCGAGCTGGCCGCGGCCGTCCGCGACGCCTTCGAGCCCCGGCCGTGGCGCCTGTGGGCCGAGGACCCCCGCTACGGCGCCCGACTGGCGGCCGCCGGGGAGCAGGGCTCCTTCGACCGCTGGCAGCGGCAGCTGCGGCCCCGCGGGCCGCGCCCCGGCTGGAGCGTGACCGAGGTCCTGGCGTGGGCCCAGCAGGGACTGGACCTGGAACCCGCGGAGCACCGCCACCTCGCCGCCGCCCGCTGCCTGTCCGCGGTCGTCGGACCGGAGGACCGCCCCGAGCTGCTGCGCGCCGCGCGCAGCGGACCGGACGCGGCGCGCGCCGCCGTGCTCCACCACCTCGCCGAACGCGGCGATCCCGACGTCCTCGACCTGATCGAGTCCGCGGTCACCTGCCCCTTCTCCAGTGAGCAGCTGATCTCGGCCGCGCAGACCTCCTTCGAACGGATGCGCAGTGTCGCCGCCGTCGAGCGGGCCCGCCTCTGGGCGCCGCGCGCCGACCGGCTGGGCGCGTCGGCCGCCGCGATGCTCGCCCGCCGCGGCGCACAGCGCGACGCCGAGCTGGTGCTGGCCGCGCTGCGCCGGACCGTCCGGGAGGAGGGCCCGGACGCCGGCGGCCTGTGGGAGCTGGTCGACGGCACCGGCCGCCTCGGCGTCGTCTGCGCCGCCCCCGTCCTGCGGCACGTCTACCGCGAGACCTCCTCCTCCCACCTCCGCGGCCGGGCCGCCGCTGCGCTCGCCGCCACCGACCCGGGCTTCGCGGCCGGCTTCGCCGTCGAGTGCCTGTGGGACTGCGAGGAGACCACCCGGGAACTGGCCGCCCGACACGCGGCCACGGGCGACGACCGGGTCGTCGAGCAGCTCCGCCGCCTAGCCGCCGACCCGGCGGAGGAGGCCGAGGTCCAGACGGCCGTCCGCAGCCGAATCGGACCGGAGTCCTAGGCTCTTCCCACGTTGTCGGCTTTCCCGCCGTGGGGGTTTCGCTTTTTTCGCCTGCGGCGGGCTGGTGCCGCTGCGCGGGGCGTTTTCGGCAACGGGTGCGCCCCTCCGGACTCCGTCCTGCGGTCCGCCCCCTCCCGTAGTGGGGGGAGAGAAGACCGGTGGGGGTGGACGTCAGCGTTCGTGTGCCGGTAGTGGACAGATCAGGTGTGCCCCCACCGGCCTGCCTTCCCACCCACTCACGGGAGGGGACAGACCGTAGGACGGAGTCCGTAGGGCTGTCACCGCAGCCGACAAACAAACGCCCGCCGCAGGCGACACGGCGCGAAAGCAGACGAGTCGGCAGCAGCAAAGCGCAGCGGAGGGGCCCGCCGCAGGCGACACGGCGAACAACCACCACGGCGGGCCAGCCGAAAACGTGGGAAGCCGGCCAAGCGCAGAGGAACGCTCATGGGACGTTCTCCGGCAAGAAAGATCCACGTGGTCCCCTCCACGCACGGCCCGCCGACAACAGCCTTATGCGTGTCGTCCTCGTCACCGAATCCTTCCCGCCCGATGTCAACGGCGTCGCACACTGCGCCCTGGAAACCGCCCGGCACCTCGTACGGCGCGGGCACGATCCGCTGGTCATCGCGCCGCTCGGTGGCCGCGTGCCCGGCGCCGCGACGTACGAGAGCCCCTGCCCCGTCGTCCGGGTGCCCTCGATGCCGCTGCCCGGGTACCCGCAGGTGCGGATCGCGCTCCCCGGGCGCCGGCTGTCGGCCGCCCTCGACGGGCACCGGCCCGATCTGGTGCACCTCGCCAGCCCCTTCGTCCTCGGTGCCCGCGCGATGGCGGCCGCCGCCCGCCGGCGGGTGCCCGCCGTCGCCGTCTACCAGACCGACCTGGGCCGCTATGCCCGTACCTACCTCGGCGGTGGTGCGGCCACCGCCTGGCGGCGTATCCGGGCCGTGCACGCGGCCGCCGACCGCACCCTGGCGCCCTCCAGCGCGGCGCTGCTGGACCTGACCGACCACGGCGTGCCGCGGGTCCACCTGTGGCCGCGGGGCGTCGACTCCCAGCGGTTCCACCCGGGGCGGCGCGACGCGGTGCTGCGCAGCTCGCTGGCCGCGGGGCGGGAGTTGCTGGTGGGGTACGTGGGACGGCTCGCGCCGGAGAAGGACGTCCGGCTGCTGGCCGAGACCTCGCGGCTGCCGGGCGTTCGTACCGTCGTCATCGGCGAAGGCCCCAGCGCGGCCGGGCTGCGCGCCGCACTGCCGGAGGTCCGTTTCCTGGGCCGCCGCACCGGTGACGAACTGGCGCGCCTCTACGCCTCTTTGGACGTGTTCGTGCACACCGGCCCGTACGAGACCTTCTGCCAGACCGTGCAGGAGGCGATGGCCTCCGGTGTGCCGGTGGTCGCGCCGCGCGCGGGCGGCCCGGTCGACCTGGTCGACCACGGCCGTACGGGGCTGCTGGTGACACCGGGCGACGGCGGCGCGTTCCGGGACGCGGTGCGCTTCCTCCGGGGCAGCGCCGAGCTGCGCGTACGGTACGGCTCCGCGGCCCGCCGGGCCGTCGCGGACCGCACCTGGGAGGCGGTGGGCGATCAGCTCCTGGGCCACTACGAGGCCGTGCTCGCCGACCGGACGGCGGTGGCGGCATGAACCGGCGGCGCACGGCCGGCACCGGACTGCGGATCGTACGGATCGCCAACTTCGTCACCCCGGCCTCCGGCGGGCTGCGCACCGCACTGCGCGCGCTCGGCGAGGGCTACCGGGCCGCCGGGCACGAGCCGGTGCTCATCGTGCCCGGACCGCCGGAAGGCGACGGCGCCGGCCGGGTGGGCGGGGTACGTGACGAACTCACCGGCCAGGGGCGGGTGATCACCCTGCCGGGGCCGGTGCTGCCCGGCAGCGGCGGCTACCGCCTGCTGACCGACCGCCACCGGCTGCAGCGCCTGCTGGCCGCGCTGGCCCCCGACCGCCTGGAGGTCTCCGACCGTACGACGCTGCGCTGGACGGGCGAGTGGGCACGCCGGGCCCGGGTGCCCGCGGTGATGGTCTCGCACGAGAGCGTGGACGGGGTGCTGCGCACCTGGGGCGTGCCGCGGCCGCTCGCGCGGGCCGCCGCGGACCGGCTCAACCGCCGTACGGCGCACGCCTACAGCCGGGTGGTGTGCACCACCGACTGGGCGGCGGCGGAGTTCACCCGGGCCGGGGCGCGCAATGTGGTGCGCGCACCGCTCGGCGTCGATCTCGCCGCCTGGCACCCGGACTGCCGCAGTGCGGAGCTTCGGCGCCGCTGCGCGGGCCGGGCCGAGTTCCTGCTGCTGATGTGCTCGCGGCTGTCGCAGGAGAAGCGTCCGGGGCGGGCCCTGGACGCGCTGGCGGAGCTGCGCCGGCGCGGGGTCGACGCGGCGCTGGTGGTGGTCGGCGACGGGCCGCTGCGGCCGCGGCTGGAGGCCCGGGCGCGGGCCGAGCGGCTGCCCGCGGCGTTCCTCGGGCATCTCGCCGACCGGTCCCGGCTCGCCGCGCTCCAGGCGAGCGCCGACCTCACCCTGGCGCCCGGACCTGCCGAGACCTTCGGGCTGGCCGCCCTGGAGGCACTCGCCTGCGGGACCCCGGTCGTCGCCAGCGCGGCGTCGGCGCTGGCCGGACTCGTCGACGGCGGCGGTGACACGGCGCTCGACGACGGGCCCTCCTTCGCCGACGCGGTCCAGCGGGTACTGGCCCGGCCCGAGCCCGCCCGGCGCGCCGCCGCCCGCCGCCGGGCCGAGGGCTACGGCTGGCAGCCCGCCGTCGACGCCTTCCTGGCGGCGCACGACGCGCCGGCGGTGCGCGGCCGGCCGGTCGGCGCACCGGCGGTGCCGTATCCGGCGGGCCCGTTGGGCGGGTGGTGACCATGGGACCGGAGGGGACAGCGGGTGCGACGGGGGCGCCGGCCGCCGGCCCGGGCCGATTCGTCGCGCTCGGCGACTCGCTGACGGAGGGGCTGGGCGATCCGCTGCCGGGCGGCGGCTGGCGTGGCTGGGCCGCGCTGCTCGCCGCGGCGCTCGGCGAGCCGCCGGGGGGCGTACAGCTGGTGAACCTGGCCTTCAGCGGGGCGCTGGCGGCGGATGTGGCCGACCGGCAGCTGCCCGCCGCGCAGCAGCTGAAGCCGCGGTTCGTCTCGCTGGTCGTCGGCGCGAACGACACCCTGCGGGCCGCCTTCACCATCGAGCGGGTGGCGGCCGCGCTGGACCGGACGCACGGCGCTTTGAGCGCGGGCGGTGCCGTGGTCCTGACGGCGTGTCTGCCCGATCCGGGCCGGATGCTGGGCCTGCCCGGGCCGCTGGCCCGTCCGCTGGCGCGGCGGATGCGCGCCGTCAACACCGTCGTCCACGCGGTGTCCGCCCGCCACGGGGGAGTGCATCTGCACCTGGCCGACCACCCGTGGGTCGCCGAGCGCGCCTCGTGGAGCGTCGACCGGCTGCACCCCAGCGAGCGCGGCCACCGGCTGCTGGCGCGCGGGTTCCATACGGCGCTCGCCGCCGCCGGCGTGCCCGTCGGACCGCCGCCTTCGCTCACCCTCGACGGCCGGCCGCCGACCCCTGCCGCCTCCGCCCTGTGGATGGCGACCAAGGGGACGCGCTGGGTCGCCGACCGGTGCACGGATCTGCTGCCCGGCCTGCTCGCCCTGGCGCTCCAGGAGTGCCGGCACGCACTGGCCGGGTCCGGGCGGCTGCTGGACGCCGCGGCCGACCGTGCCACCCGCAGCGCCCTCGCCGCGCTGGGGCCAGTGCCGGGTGTCGCGGGGCAGGCGGGGCTTGCGGCACAGGCCCCGGGGGCCGGATCCCCGCCGAACGACGCCGGTGCGGTGAAGGGCGCTGCGACAATGGCGGGATGACCGGACGCTGGGAGTTCTGGATCGACCGCGGTGGCACGTTCACGGACGTCGTCGGCAGGCGGCCGGACGGGCGGCTGGTCACCGGCAAACTCCTCTCGCACCACCCCGAGCGCTATCGGGACGCCGCGGTGGCCGGCATCCGGATGATGCTGGGGCTCGGCCCGGACGAACCGGTGCCCGCCGAGCGGGTCGGTGTCGTCAAGATGGGCACCACCGTCGCCACCAACGCCCTCCTGGAGCGCACGGGCGAGCCGACGGTGCTGCTGACCACGGAGGGCTTCCGGGACGCGCTGCGGATCGCCTACCAGAACCGGCCGCGGATCTTCGACCGGCGGATCGTGTTGCCCGAGGCGCTCTACGACCGGGTGATCGAGGTGCCGGAGCGGATCGGCGCCCACGGCGAGCTCGTCCGGCCGCTGGACACCGACACCGTCCGCGAGGCGCTGCTGCGGGCCCGTGCCGACGGGCTGCGCAGCGCCGCCGTCGTCCTGCTGCACGGCTACCGGCACGCCGACCACGAGAAGGCCGTCGCCGAGCTGGCCAGAGCGGCCGGCTTCGCCCAGGTCAGCTGCTCGCACGAGGTCAGCCCGCTGATGAAGCTGGTGCCGCGCGGCGACACCACCGTCGTCGACGCCTACCTCTCCCCGATCCTGGGCCGCTACGTCGACGAGGTCGCCGCCCAACTCCCCGGCATCCGGCTGATGTTCATGCAGTCCAACGGCGGGCTGCGGCAGGCGGCACACTTCCGCGGCAAGGACGCGGTGCTGTCCGGGCCCGCGGGCGGCGTGGTCGGCATGGTCCGTGCGGCCGCCGAGGCCGGCGACGGGCACGACCGGGTGATCGGCTTCGACATGGGTGGCACCTCCACCGACGTCTCGCACTACGCCGGCGAGTTCGAGCGGGTCTTCGGCAACGAGGTCGCGGGCGTACGGATGCGCGCCCCCATGATGAACATCCACACCGTCGCGGCCGGCGGCGGCTCCGTACTGCACTTCGACGGGCGCCGCTATCGGGTCGGCCCCGACTCGGCGGGCGCGGACCCGGGGCCGGCCTGCTACCGCCGCGGCGGGCCGCTCGCCGTCACCGACGCCAATGTGATGCTCGGCCGCATCCAGCCCGCCCACTTCCCCGCGGTGTTCGGGCCGGACGGCGAGGCGCCGCTGGACGCCGAGGCGGTCCGCACCCGCTTCGCGGAGCTGGCCGCGCGGATCGCCGCCGAGACCGGGGACGACCGCGGCCCGGAGGAGGTCGCGGCCGGCTTCCTGGACATCGCGGTGCTGAACATGGCCAACGCCGTCAAGAAGATCTCCGTCCAGCGCGGCCACGACATCACCCGCTACGCCCTCACCAGCTTCGGCGGCGCCGGCGGCCAGCACGCCTGCGCGGTCGCCGACGCGCTGGGCATCGCCACGGTCCTCGTCCCGCCGCTGGCCGGGGTGCTCTCCGCGTACGGCATCGGGGTCGCCGACGCCACCGCGATGCGGGAGCAGGCCGTCGAGGCGGAGTTCACCGACGCCGCGGCCCTCGACCGGGTCCGGGAGGTGTGCGCGGCGCTCGCCGGGCAGACCCGGCGCGAACTCCTCGACGACGGGGTGCCGGACGAGTCGATCACCACCCGGGCCCGGGTGCTCGTCCGCTATGCCGGAACCGACTCCACCATCGGCGTACCGCTCGCCGACGCCGACACCATGGCAGCGGAGTTCGTCCGCGCGCACCGCGAGCGCTACGCCTTCACCATGGACAAGCCGCTGGTGGCCGAGGCGGTGTCGGTCGAGGCGCTGGGGGAGGCCGGCGGCGCGCGCGGCTACGAGGCGGGGGCCGGCGGCAGGAAGGGGGAGCTGGCGCCGGCCGCGACGGTCCGGATGTACGCGGGCGGGCGCTGGCGGGACACCGGCCTCTACCGGCGCACCGACCTGCGCCCCGGCGACACCCTCACCGGCCCGGCGATCATCGCCGAGGAGGACGCGACCACGGTCGTCGACCCCGACTGGCAGGCGGCCATGGGCGAGCGCGGACACCTGACGCTGACCCGGACCCGGCCGCGCACCGACCGGGTCGCGGTCGGCACCGAGGCCGACCCGGTGATGCTGGAGGTCTTCAACAGCCTCTTCATGGCCATCGCCGAGCAGATGGGGGTCCGCCTGGAGAACACCGCGCACTCCGTCAACATCAAGGAGCGCCTCGACTTCTCCTGCGCGCTGTTCGACGCCGAGGGAAACCTGATCGCCAACGCGCCGCACATTCCGGTGCACCTGGGCTCGATGGGGGAGTCCATCAAGGAGGTGCTCAAGCGGCGCGGCCGCGAGATGCGGCCGGGCGATGTGTACGCGATCAACGATCCGTACCACGGGGGCACCCACCTCCCGGACGTCACGGTCGTCACCCCCGTCTTCGCCCCGGACGGCGGCGAGCTGCTGTTCCTCGTCGCCTCCCGCGGCCACCACGCCGAGATCGGCGGCATCACCCCGGGCTCGATGCCGGCCTTCAGCAGCACCATCCAGGAGGAGGGCATCCTCTTCGACAACTGGCTGCTGGTGCGCGACGGCGGGCTGCGCGAGCGCGAGACCCGCGAGCTGCTGACCTCCGGCCCGTACCCCTCGCGCGCACCGGACGCCAACCTCGCCGACCTGCGCGCCCAGATCGCCGCCAACGAGAAGGGCATCCACGAACTCCACCGGATGACCGAGCAGTTCGGACTGGACGTCGTACGCGCCTACATGGGCCACGTCCAGGACAACGCCGAGGAGTCCGTGCGCCGGATCATCGCGCGGCTGGCGGACGGCAGCTGCCGCTACGAGACCGACGGCGGCGCGCAGATCCATGTCGCGCTGCGCGTCGACCGCGCCGCCCGCAGCGCCGTGCTCGACTTCGCCGGCACCTCACCCCAGCAGCCCGGCAACGCCAACGCGCCCACCTCGGTGGTGATGGCGGCCGTGCTCTACGTCTTCCGCACCCTGGTCGCCGAGGACATCCCGCTCAACAGCGGCTGCCTCAAGCCCGTCGAGGTCCGCATCCCGGAGGGCTCGATGCTCGCCCCGGTCTTCCCGGCGGCCACCGTCGCGGGGAACGTGGAGACCTCGCAGGCGGTCACCGGCGCGCTCTATGCGGCCCTCGGCGTCCAGGCCGAGGGCTCGGGCACGATGAACAACCTCACGTTCGGCAACGACCGGGTGCAGTACTACGAGACCGTCGCCAGCGGCTCGGGCGCCGGTGACGGCTTCGACGGGGCGGACGCGGTGCAGACCCATATGACCAACTCCCGGCTGACCGACCCCGAGGTACTGGAGTGGCGCTACCCGGTCCGCGTCGACAGCTTCGCCATCCGCGCCGGCAGCGGCGGAGCGGGGCGCTGGCACGGCGGCTGCGGCGCCGAGCGCCGGCTGCGGTTCCTGGAGCCGATGACCATCGCCCTGCTCACCAACCACCGCAGGATCCCGCCGTACGGCATGGCGGGCGGCGCCCCGGGCGCGCTGGGCGTGAATTTCATCGAACGGGCGGACGGCTCGCACCAGCAGCTGAAGGGCTGCGACGCGGCGGAGGTCGGCACCGACGACGTGCTGGTGATCCGCACGCCCGGGGGCGGCGGGTACGGGGAGGCTTAGGGGGCCGGTCGACCCGCGACCGGGGTCGGGTGTGTCAGCCGGGGTGCGGCGCCGGCGCCGGCCGCCGGCCGAGGGGCAGGAACCGCACCGGGGTCCCCGGCACCGCCTGTGCCGCGGCGGACAGGAAGCGGGCGGGCACGACGCCGACGACCGGGTACCCGCCCGTGGTGGGGTGGTCGTGGAGGAAGAGGACCGGGAGGCCGTTCGGCGGGACCTGGAGGGCGCCCAACGGCATGCCCTCACTGGGGAGTTCGCCGGGACGGGCGCGTTCCAGGGGCGGGCCCTCGGTGCGCAGCCCGATGCGGTTGCTGGCCGGGGAGACCCGGAAGCGGCCGGTGGCGAGGGTGCGCAGGCCGGCCTCGGTGAACCACGCGTCGCGGGGGCCGGGCAGGAACGGCAGGAGGAGTTCGGACGCCGGGCCGGGGTGCGGGACGGCGTCGGCGGCCGCGGGCGGGCCGTGCGGGGCGCCGAGGGGGAGGACCGCGCCGTCGGTGAGCGGATCGGGGCCCAGGCCCGAGAGCAGGTCGGTGGCGCGGCTGCCGAGGATCTCCTCGGCCTCGATGCCGCCGGCGAAGGCCAGGTGGGACCGCAGGCCGTGGGTGGCGGGCCCGGCGTCCAGAACGGCGCCGGCCGGGATGCGGAACGGTGCGCCCCAGGGGGCGGGGCGGCCGTCGACGGTCACCGGGCAGGGGGCTCCGGTGACGGCGACGGTGGTGGCCGTGCGGACCCGTACGGCGCAGCCGGTGAGCGTGGTCTCCAGGGCGGCGGCCGACTCGGGGTTGCCGACCAGGCGGTTGGCGAGGCGGTGCGCGGGTTCGTCCAGGGCGCCGGCGCGCGGCACCCCGAGGTGGGCGTGGCCGGGGCGGCCGAGGTCCTGGACGGTGGTGAGCGCACCGGCTCGGACGACCGAGAAGGCGCGGTCGGTCATCGGGCGGTCTCCACGCTCTCCAGGGGGACGAAGCGGACCCGGATGCCCGGGGTGAGCAGTGCGGCGGGCTCGCGGCGCGGGTCCCACAGCACGGTGTCGGTGGTGCCGATCAGCTGCCAGCCGCCGGGGGAGGAGCGCGGATAGACGCCGGTGTACGGTCCGGCGAGCGCGACCGAGCCCACCGGGACCTTCGTGCGCGGGGTGTCCCGGCGCGGTACGTGCAGCGGCTCGGGCAGGCCGGTCAGATAGCCGAAGCCCGGGGCGAAGCCGCAGAAGGCGACGTGGAATTCGGTGCCGGAGTGCCGGCGGACGACCTCGTCGGGGGTGGTGTCCCACAGGGCGGCGACATCGGCGAGGTCGGGGCCGTCGTAGCGGACCGGGATCTCGACGGTGGGCCGGTCGGCGGCGGCGCGCGGCGGGACGACCCAGGTGGCCAGCTCGGCGAGGAAGCCGCGGGGGTCGGCGAGGCCGTCGAGGAAGACCGTGCGGGCGGCCGGCACGATCTCGCCGATCCGCGGCAGGGCGCCGTCGGCGGCCCGGCGCAGCAGCTCGGCGTGCAGCGCCTCGACCTCCTCGGCGCCGTCCAGCTCGATCAGCAGCCCGTGTTCGCCGACCGGCAGCGGCCTCATGTGAAGCTCCGGACGCGGACGCCGGCGGCGGTCAGCTCGGACCGTACGCGCCGGGCGAGGTCGGCGGCGCCCGGGGTGTCGCCGTGCAGGCACAGCGAGCGGGCGGCGATCGCGACGCGGCGGCCGTCGTGGGAGGTGACCGCGCGGTCGCGGGCCATGCCGACGGCGCGCTTGACGACCTCGTCCGGGTCGTGGATCACCGCACCCGGCTCGCGGCGGGGGACGAGGGTGCCCTCGGCGGTGTAGGCGCGGTCGGCGAACGCCTCGCCGACGACGGGGAGTTGAGCGAGCCGGGCGGCCTCGTGCAGCCGGGAGCCGGGCAGGCCGAGGACCGGCAGTTGGCCGCCGGCGGTGCGGACGCCCTCGACGACCGCGCCGGCCTGCTCCGCGTCGTGCACACAGCGGTTGTAGAGCGCGCCGTGCGGTTTGACGTAGGAGACGCGGGTGCCGGCGGCGCGGGCGAAGACCTCCAGCGCGCCGATCTGATAGGCGATCTCGTCGGCCAGTTCGTCCGGGGGGACGTCCATCGCGCGGCGGCCGAAGCCGGCCAGGTCGCGGTAGGAGACCTGGGCGCCGATCACCACGCCGCGCGCGGCGGCCAGGTCGCACACCCGGCGCATCGTCGAGGGGTCCCCGGCGTGGAAGCCGCAGGCGACATTGGCGCTGGTGACGACGGAGAGCAGGGCCTCGTCGTCGGTGAGCTGCCAGCGGCCGAAGCCCTCGCCGAGGTCGGCGTTGAGGTCGATGACACAGTCCACCGCGTCGCTCATGTGTGTCCGTTCCAGGGGTTCGTCGGGCCGGCGGGCGGACGGAAGCGGTCCGGCCGGCCCGTATCCGTAGCGGCTCTCCCCCGAGGGCCGTCGAGCCGACCGGCGTGGGGAACAACGTAGAGGATCGTTGAACGATCCGACAAGAGATGTGCGGCACCTGGTCCCGGCTCCGTTGTTTTGTCCCCTGGTCTGGGATTGACTTCCGCTCGACAGGGCACCCGGAGGCCCGCTGTGGCCGCCGGGTACGGACACGACAGCGGGGAGCGGCGGCATGGCCGGCCACGTGGCGAAGAACGATCAGGGGCGGCTCGCCGAGGTCGCGGGTCTGGAACAGGACCGCGCCATGCTGGGGCGCGCCAGCACGGCCGAGCGGGTCGCCGACATCCTGCGCGACAGGATCACCGAGGGCTACTTCCCGCCCGGTGCCCGGCTCTCCGAGGAGAGCATCGGCGGTGCGCTGGGCGTCTCGCGCAACACGCTGCGGGAGGCGTTCCGGCTGCTGACCCACGAGCGGCTGCT
Source organism: Streptomyces sp. NPDC033270 (assembly GCF_055576575.1). Classification (NCBI taxonomy): domain Bacteria; kingdom Bacillati; phylum Actinomycetota; class Actinomycetes; order Kitasatosporales; family Streptomycetaceae; genus Streptomyces; species Streptomyces sp. NPDC033270. Next base: position 36,544 of record NZ_JBVIRA010000010.1, on the reverse strand, counting down.
GGTGCACGAGCTCAACCGCGGGGTCTTCGTGCGGGTGGTGACGGTCGAGGACCTGGACGACATCTACCGGGTGCGTACGCTCGTGGAGTGCGCGGCGGTACGGGGTTTGGGGCAGGGGCCCTACGACGCCCGCGTCAACGACGCCGTCGCGGCGATCGAGGCCGCCGTACGGGCCGGCGAGGCCGCCTCCGACGAGCGGGAGTGGCAGGACCTCTCGACCGCCAATATCCGCTTTCATCAGGGCATCGTGGCCCTGGCGGGCAGTCCGCGCACGGACGAGCTGATGCGGGGCGTGCTGGCCGAACTCCGGCTGGTCTTCCACGTCATGGCAGACCCCCGGCGCTTCCACGCGCCCTACCTCACCCGCAACCGGCAGATCGTCGAGGCGCTGCAGGCGGGCGACGCCGCCGAGGCCGAGCGGCTGCTGCGCTCCTATCTGGAGGACTCGCGCGTGCAGTTGTCGGGCGCCTACGCCCGGCACATCGCGGAGGAGTGAACGCGGTTTCGAGATTGCCCGCGCAGACCCCTTGTCGGATCGTTGAACAATCGCCTAACGTCCGCTGCAATCTCTTCACCCCTCTTCACGGACCCGCGTGGTCCCGTACGCGGAAGGCGGATCCATGATCGTGCTCCTCGGCGTGCTCGTGGTCGTCATCGGCTTCGCCACGAAACGCAACCCCCTGCTGGTCGTGGGAGTGGCCGGCATCGGCACCGGCCTGCTGGGCGGCCTGTCGCCCGGCAAGGTGCTCGCCGCCTTCGGCGAGGGTTTCGCCGGCAGCCGGGCGGTGACGATCTTCGCGATCACCCTCCCGGTCATCGGGCTCCTGGAGCGCTACGGCCTCCAGGAACAGGCCCGCAACCTCATCGCCCGGTTCGCCAAGCTCACCACCGGCCGTTTCCTCGCGCTCTACCTGGGCCTGCGGCAGATCGGCGCCGCGGTCGGGCTGACCAACGTCTTCGGGCACGCCCAGACCGTCCGCCCGCTCGCCGTGCCGATGGCCGAAGGCGCCGCCGAGCGCAAGTACGGCCGCCTCCCCGACCGGACGCGCGAGAAGGTCCGGTCGTTCTCCGCCAGCGCGGACAACGTCGGCCTGTTCTTCGGTGAGGACGTCTTCCTCGCCGTCGGCTCCATCCTGCTGATCACCGGATTCGTCAACACCACCTACGGCACCCACCTCGAACCGCTGCACCTCGCACTGTGGGCGATCCCCACCGCCGTGTGCGCCTTCGTGGTCCACGGCTGGCGACTGCTGCGCCTGGACCGCCAGTTGGAGCGCGAACTGCTCACCGCCAATGTTCAGCCCAGCGCCGCAGTGGAGGCAGCCCAGTGATCAAGGCAGAGTGGTTCTACTGGCTGGTCGGCCTCAGCTTCCTGGTGATGGCCGCTCAGATGGTCACCGACCGCAGCAACCCCAAGCGCTACGGGACCGGCGCCTTCTGGGGCCTGATCGGCGCCGGCTTCGTCTACAGCAGCTGGGTCGTCACCAAGCAGGCGCCGGCCGAGCCGCTGGGCGTCGCCGTGCTCGCCATGGCCGCGCTGGCCGGCTTCGGCTGCACCGGCCGCGGCACCCCGCGCACCACCACCCCCGAGCAGCGCGTCGCCAGCGCGGCCAGGCTCGGCAACCGGCTGTTCGTCCCCGCGCTCACCATCCCGGCCGTCGCCATGGCCTGCGCCGTCGGCGTCAAACACCTCTCCATCGGGGGCCGACCGGTCCTCCAGGAGGGCAGCGAGACCATCCTGGGCCTCGGGATCGGGGCCGTCGTCGCCCTCGTCGTCGGCATGGTCATGCTGCGGGAGAAGCGGATCTCGGTGCCCGTGCAGTCCGGCCGCTCCATGCTGGAGGCGATGGGCTGGGCCATGCTGCTGCCCCAGATGCTGGCCACCCTGGGCGCCATCTTCCAGGTCTCCGGCGTCGGCGACCAGGTCGGCAAGCTCACCACCTCCGTCCTGCCCAAGGACTCGCTCTACGTCGCGGTGGTCGTCTACTGCGTGGGCATGTTCGCCTTCACCATCATCATGGGCAACGCCTTCGCCGCCTTCCCCGTGATGACCGCGGCCGTGGGCTGGCCCGTCCTGATCGGGCACTTCGACGGCGACCCCGCCGCCGTCCTGGCCATCGGCATGCTCGCCGGATTCTGCGGCACGCTCGTGACCCCCATGGCCGCCAACTTCAACATCGTCCCGGCCGCCCTGCTCGAACTGAAGGACCAGTACGGGCCCATCAAGGCGCAGCTGCCCACCGCGGGCGTGCTGCTCGGCTGCAACATCGTGATCATGGCGCTGTTCGCCTTCTGAGCCGGCCGCCCCGCCCCGTCCCCCTCCCAGCACTGCCGAGGATGTCCGTATGACCCGGGTCCTGCTCACCGGCTTCGAGCCCTTCGACGGTGAGGCCACCAACCCCTCCTGGCAGGCGGTACGCGCCGCCGCGGCCGAACCGCCCCCCGGGATCGAGGTGTCCGCCGTCGAGCTGCCGTGCGTCTACGGGGCGTCGGTGGCCGTGCTGCGCGCCGCCATCGAGGAGGCCCGCCCCGAGGTGGTGATCTGCGTCGGCCAGGCGGGCGGCCGCCCCGACATCACCGTCGAACGCGTCGCGATCAACGTCGACGACGCCCGGATACCCGACACCTCCGGAGCCGAACCGGTCGACGAGGCGATCGTGCCCGGCGGCCCGGCCGCGTACTTCTCCACCCTGCCGATCAAGGCGTGTGTGGCGGCCGTCCGCGCCGCCGGGCTGCCCGCCTCCGTCTCCAACACGGCCGGCACCTTCGTCTGCAACCACGTCTTCTACGGCCTCGCCCACCTCATCGCCACCGAACTCCCCGACCTGCGCGGCGGGTTCGTGCACGTCCCCTACGCGCCCGAGCAGGTCACCGACCGCGCCCAGCCGTCGCTGCCGGTCCCCGCGGTCGCCCGGGCCCTGCGGGAGATCGCCACCGCCGCGGCGCACACCCGCACCGACATCCGCGTGGCGGGCGGGGCCACCCACTGACCGGCGGCGGCCCCGGCGCCCGGCCGTGACGGGCCGCCTCGTAGACTGGCGCACCGGCCCGCGAGCGGTCCGTCAACGGACCCGGCAGCCGTTCCACCCACGAGCGGATCCGCGCCGTTTCGTCCGTTGTCAGTGCGAGCGCCTACTCTGTGCGACGTGACTTTTCCCGCCCCGGGGCCCGCTGCGCCCCAGCTCAACGGGGTCAACCGACCCGCGCCGGGCCCGGCCGCCGACGAAGGCCTGGCCCGCCGGCTGCGCGCCCTCGCGTGCACCGCGCCGCTGCACGACCTCGACGTGCGCAAGGCCAACCTCGCGGGCGAGTACGGCGGCTACGCCATGGCGGAGGTGGCGCTGGCCGTCATCGACCTCGTCACCCTCAACATGGACTTCGACACCGGCGCCGACCACGAGGAGATAGTGGCGAAGGTGCTCCCCCGGGTGGCCGCCCAGAACCCCGGCCGGCCCACGGGCGAGCACGAGCGGGTGGCCCGCTGGGTGCTGGAGAACCTGATCAACGTCGGCAGCGTGGACCGCGGCTTCCGCGCCGTCTACGGCACGTTCACCACCGACGGCGAGTACGTCCGGCGCGACTACGACTTCAAGCTCATCGAGGAGGTCCCCGGCGCCGGCGGCACCGTCTACCTCCGGGCCACCGACGAGGCGGTCAACGTCCTGGTCGGCGCGCTCGACACCGACGTCACCAGCGCCCAGATCGCCGCCGAGGTCAAGCTGGAGGTGCTGATCAACCGCGGGCGGCTGGCCGACGCCCAGCTCGCCGCCGAGCAGGCCCGCTACCGCACCGTCCAGTACGCCGAGACCCTGCGCCGGACCCTGGACGCCACCCGGCGCAACGTCCGCGCCGTCGACTGGCTCGAGACCGTCCCCGACATGATCAGCGAGGCGCTGGACCACGTCGCGGACCGCTACCGCCACGAGAACGCCATCCTGACCAACATCCGCAAGGCCCGCGACGAGGCGGAGGCCGTCGATGCCAAGACGGGGGAGCACAAGCGCCGCGCCGCCGAGCTCGTCGACATCGTCAAGGACTGCATCCGCCGGCACACCCAGCTCCAGTCCCGGCTGCTGGAGGCCGGCCCGCTCTTCCGCGCCGAGCAGGACCGGCAGGCCTTCGCCGCCCCCGCCGCCCGCGCCGGACTCGACCTGTACGGCCAGCTCGTCGCGCCCCTGCTGCCGCTCCCCGCCGAGCAGGCCATCCGTGTCACCGACGCCTACTTCGCGCACGGCACGGGCCTGCGCACGCCCTCGGCGGTGCGCGTCGGGGACCTCGTCGAGGTGCTCCTGACCCCGCCCCTGGAGCGCGAGCACCTCGGCGCCGAGATGCCCGAGCCCGACCTGGTGGCCACGCCCGACGACAGCCGCTTCAGCGAGGCCCAGCTCGACGCCGCGACGGCGCTGCTGGACCTGCCGGCCGACGCTCCGCGCAGGCTCTCCGGCCTGCTCGCCGAGGCCCGCCGCAGCGATCCCGAACTCCCCTACCTCGTCGCCCTGCTGGCGGTGCACGCCGCCAGCCCGCCGGTGGGCACGGCCTACCGCCAGGGCGAACCGCAGCTGCTCTTCGCGGTCGACGACGGCACGGAGCTGACCGACCCCGAGTTCGGCGGCGCCGACCTCATCGTCGGCACGGCGCTCCTCGACGCCGCCGGGATGGCCGCCGACCGCTCGGAGGTGGCCTGATGCCCCTGCCGCCGATACCCACCACGCCGCGCGCCGCCGACCGCCGCCGGACCGCGCCGTGCGGCCGCCCGCCCGCGCGCCGGCACGATCCCGTCCGCCGGCCGCAGATGTCTGTGCCCGTCCCCCGCAAGGAGCCTGTCCCGTGACCCAGTACGACGCCGACGAGGTGGCGCAGCCGGACCCGGCCGCCGGTACCGGCGAGCCGGACCGGGGCGACCGCCAGGACCAGGACAGACCCCAGCCCGTCACCCCGGCCGACGCCGCCGACGCCGCGCGGCTGGTCTCCTTCGGCCTCCAGCCCAAGCTGCTGCCGGCCCGCGACGCCGAATACGGCGAGCTGCTGCGCCGCTATCGGGACGACCCCGCCTTCGCCCGGCTCGCCGACGCCGTCGCCACCGGCCTCGGCCTGGTCGTCCTGGAGGTCTCCACGCGCGCCGGCATGGCCGTCACGGCCGCCGAGGACTCCGTCTTCGCGGTGCGGATGGGCGACTACGCCCGCCGGGCCTCCGCCGACTCCGCCGACCGCTTCCTGCACGGCCTGGCACACCTCGCGGTCGCCGCGCTCGCCTTTCCGCGGCCCGAAGACCTCGCCGACGACGGCTATATCGGGCGGATCACCGTCAACGGCGTCGACGCCTTCGTCCGGCAGGCGTGCCGCCGTCTGGAGGAGCGCGCCGAGCAGGACGGCGAGAACACCGACCCGGCCACCGACGCCCCCGGCCTGGAGTCCGCCTGGCGGATCTACGCCCGGCGCAGCGCGACCGGCGCCACCAAGGACGCCCGGCGACTGGCCGGCTCGACCACGGGCATCATCGCCAAGGCCGTCACGTTCCTCGTCGACTCCGGCTTCCTGCAACGCACCGGCGACGACGCCGGCGGCGCCTACCGCACCACCGCCCGCTACCAACTCCAGGTCCGCGACATGGCCGGCAGCGCCGCCATGGCCGAACTCCTCGACCTGGGCATCGTCCCCGTCGCCGACGGCAGCGCCTCCCTGCTGCCGGGCGAGGACACCGACGACCTCGACCTGGTCTCCGACGCCGGACTGCCGTTCCACTCCGCCTGACGAGCCCGCCCGCCCACCGACCGCCGCCTTTTCGCCCCACACCACGAGAGTCCGCCATGTACGAGCTGTCCCGGGTCCGCCTCTACTCCATCGGGCCTGCCGGTGCGCGCTATGCCGACACCGTGCTGGACCTGCGCGGAGTCGGCGCCGCGGTGCCCCGACCGGCCCCGGCGCAGGCGGACTTCTTCGAGGACGAGCCGGTCGGGCCGCCGCGCCGCCCGGCCCCCGCGGGCGTGCTGTTCCTGGAGAACGGCGGCGGCAAGTCCGTCCTGCTCAAGCTGATCTTCTCGGTGATGCTGCCCGGTCACCGCAACACCCTGGGCGGCGCCAGCTCCGGTGTACTGCGCAAGTTCCTGCTCGCCGACGACTGCGGCCATGTCGCCCTGGAGTGGCAGCACGTCCTGACGGGCGAGAGCGTCGTCGTCGGCAAGGTCAGCGAGTGGCGCGGCCGCCAGGTCTCCAACGACCCCCGGAAGTTCGCGGAGGCCTGGTACAGCTTCCGGCCCGGGCCCGGTATGAGCCTGGACTCGCTGCCCGTCGCCGAGGCCACCCTCGTCCGTCCCCGCCAGGAGGGCGGCGAGGGCACCTCCGGCGCCCAGGGCCGCCGCCGCACGATGAAGGGCTTCCGCGACGTTCTGACGGAGGCCGGGAAGAACTACCCCAATCTGGACGTCGTCTGGGAGGAGATCCACGAGCGCTGGAACGAGCACCTCGGCGAGCTGGGCCTGGACCCGGAGCTCTTCCGCTACCAGCGGGAGATGAACGCCGACGAGGGCGAGGCGGCCGGCCTGTTCGCGGTCAAGAACGACTCGGACTTCACCGACCTGCTGCTGCGCGCCGTCACGGACACCCGCGACACCGACGGTCTCGCCGACCTGGTCCACGGCTTCGCCCACAAGCTCGGCCGGCGCGCCGAGCTGACCGCCGAGCGGGACTTCACCGCCGGCTCGCTCGACCTGCTCTCGCGCATCGCCGACGCCGCCGAGCAGCGCGAACGCGCCCGCGAGGTGCATGCGGGCGCCGAGCGGCGCACCCGGGGCCTGGCCCAGCGGCTGCACGGCCGCGCCACCGAGGAGCGCGGCCGCGCCGCCGAGCTGGCCGAGCAGGTCGCCGCCGCCGCCCACCGCGTCACCGACGCCGAGCGCACCCGCGAGGACCGCTCCCTGGTCTCCGCCGAACTCGCCTACCGGCACGCCTCGTTGGCGCTGGCCGCCGCGGAGAAGGGCGCCGCCGCCCAGCGCCGCGAGCTGAACGACGCCCGTACGCTGCACAGCGCCTGGCAGGCCGCCGAGATCGCGCTGCGCCACCGCGCCGCGGCCGACCGCTCCGCCCGGGTCGCCGCCGCCATCCGGGAGGCCGAGCGGGACGCCGCCCCGGCGCTCGCCGCCCGCGCCACCGCCGCCGCCGACCTCGTACGGGCCCTGCAGGCGGCGGCCGAGGCGGGCGAGCGGGTCGCCAACGAGGAGGAGGAGCGCTCCGCCGCCCTTCAGGAGGCCGGCGAGTCGGCGCACCGCGACGCGACCACCGCCGCCACCCACGCCCAGCGTGCCCGCAGCGAGGCCGATCACCTCAAGCAGCGGCTCGCCGAGGTCGCCGAGGAGACCGCCGAGGCCGTCCGGGCCGGCTGGCTGGACGACAGCGCCCCCGACGCCGACCCAGCCCGCGCAGCGCTCGCCGCCTCGGACGCAGAGAAGACCGCCGTCGAGGCCTGGGACCAGGCCCGTGAGGCGGCGCGGCAGGCCACCGACCGCGCCCGCGAGGCGACGGCCCGGCACTCCGCGGCGGAGCTGGCGGCGGCCCGTGCCGAGGACGCCGCGCAGGCCGCCGGGCGCGCCTACGACGCCGAGCGCCAGGCGGCCGAGTCGATCGGCGCCGAGCAGCGGCTCGCCGAACTCCTCGGGCTCGGGCAGTCCGAGGCGAAGGCCGTCGGCGTGCCCGGTCCCCGTACGGCCGCATCCGGTTCGGACCCGGGCCTCGCGCGCCGCTCCGCCACGGCCGGAGCGCTGACGGCCGAGGAGTTGGACCGCAACGCCGATGCGCTGCGCGAACTGCTGGAGGAGGGCGTCGCCGCCGCCGAGCGGCAGCTGTTCGACCTGCGCACGGCCGCCGCCGACGACGCGCGGATCCTCGGCGCGCTGGGCGACGGCGGCCTGCTGCCGCCGGGGCCCGATGTGCTGGCGGCGGTGGAGTATCTGGGTGAGCACGGCGTCCCGGCGCTGCCGGGCTGGCGCTATCTCGCACAGTCCGTCGACCCCGCCGACCACGCCCGGGTGCTGGCGGCCCGGCCCGAACTCGTCGACGGCGTGATCATCACCGACCCGGACACCCACGCCCGGGCCCGCGAGGTGCTGGCCCAGGCCGCACTGCTGCCGCGCTCCGCCGTCGCCGTCGGCACCGCCGCCGCGCTGCTCGCGCCCACCCCCGCCCCCGACGAGCGGGACACCGGCGTGTTCCTCGTCCCGCCGAACCCGGCGATGCACGACGAGTCCGCCGCCGACGAGGAGCGCCGGGCGCTGCGGGCCCGCGCGACGGAGCGCGACGAGGAGATCCGGGCGCTGGCCGGCCGGCTCGCCGGGGACCGGGCGCTGGCCGCCCGGCTCGGCTCGTGGCGTGCGGGCTGCCCCGCCGGCCGGCTCGCGGAGCTGGCCGCCGCCGCGGACGAGACCCGCATGGCGGCCGACGAGGCCGCCGCCGGGCTCGCCGAGGCCCGTACGGCCCGTGCCGAGGCCGAGGAGATCGCGGCCGAGGCCACCGGGGTGCGCGACGAGCGGCAGGAGACCGCGCAGCGCGCCCGCCGCGCCGCCGACCTGCTCGCCGGGCTCGCCCACCGGCTGCGCGAGCGCGCCTCCTGGCAGTCCCGGATGCGTGAACTCGCCGATGAGGCAGCCGAGTTCGAGGCCCGTGCCGAGGAGTGCGTGGACCGCGCCCGGGCGGCCGACGAGGACCGCCGGGCCGCCCAGCGGGCCGCCGACGACGCACGCCGTACCGCCCGCGCGCTGCGCGCCGAGCGCGCCGAGATCGCCGGCGTGCCGGAGGACCTGGGCGAGGCCCCCGAAGGGGCGAGCACCTCGCTGCCCGCCCTGCGCGAGGCCTACCGCGCCGCTTCCCAGCTCTACGAGAAGGTCGGCGTCGGCGCCGATCTGCGCGCAGAGCAGGCCCGCGCCGAGGGCGAGGAGTCGGCCGCGCTGGCCGAGCTCAACCGCCTCACCAACAAGGTCCGTACCCGCGCCGAGGCCCTCCTGGAGAGCCCGGACGCCGCCGACGGCCCGTCCCGGCAGGCCGCGGCGGCCCGCGCCGAATCGTTGGTGCAGATGCTGGAGTCCCGCGCCTCGGCCGCCAGCGAGCAGCTCGGCCGGCTGCGCGGCGAAGCCGAGCGACTGGCCCCGACCGACAGGGCGGCGCACACCGAGCTGCCCGAGGAACTGGTGCCCGCGGACGCCGACCGCGCCAAGGAGCTGCTGCGCACCGCGGCCGGTGAACTGGCCACCGCCACCGAGGCGTTGGCGGCCGCGCGGGACGGGCACGAGGAGCTGCTGCGCGGCCACCGCGCGGCCGACGACGCGGCCGGCGGCTTCGACGAGACCGCCGCCCTGCTGCGGGATCTGCTGCGCGACCACCAGGAGGCGGAGGAGGCGGCCGGCGAGCGGCCCGAGCCCTACGCGGGCTCCCTCGCCGAGGCCCGGCAGACCGCCGCCGAGTCCCGCCGCTCGCTGCGCGGCTGCGCCGCCGACCTCTCCGCCGCCGAGTCCGCGGTCCGCGAGGCCGCCGACGTCCTGGTACGGCATGCCAACTCCACCCGCTACGAGCAGGTCCGCACCCCCGCCCGGCAGCAGATCCGCGAACTGCCCGCCGCGGCCCTGCCGGACCACGCCGCCAAGTGGGCGGAGGCCTTCGCACCGCGGCTGCGGGTGCTCACCGACGAGCTGGCGCAGCTGGAGCGCAACCGCGACTCCATCGTCGACCGGCTCCGCGGCCTGGTGGAGTCGTCGCTGACGACGCTGCGCTCGGCCCAGCGGCTGTCCCGGCTGCCCGAGGGACTGGGGGAGTGGTCCGGCCAGGAATTCCTGCGGATCCGCTTCGAGGACCCCGACCAGGCCACGCTCACCGAGCGGCTGGGCGAGGTCATCGACGAGGCGACCCGCTCGGCGGTGCGGAAGAACAGCGATCTGCGGCGGGACGGGATGTCGCTGCTGCTGCGCGGGGTCGGCGCGGCGCTGCAGCCGCGCGGCGTGGCCGTGGAGATCCTCAAGCCGGACGCGGTGCTGCGCGCGGAGCGGGTGCCGGTCGGGCAGATGGGCGATGTCTTCTCCGGCGGTCAGCTGCTGACCGCCGCCATCGCCCTGTACTGCACGATGGCGGCGCTGCGCAGCAACGACCGGGGTCGCGACAAGCAGCGGCACGCCGGCACGCTGTTCCTGGACAACCCCATCGGCCGGGCCAACGCCACGTACCTGCTGGAGCTGCAGCGCGCCGTCGCCGACGCGCTGGGCGTCCAGCTCCTCTACACCACCGGCCTGTTCGACACCACCGCGCTCGCCGAGTTCCCGCTGGTCATCCGGCTGCGCAATGACGCGGACCTGCGCGCGGGCCTGAAGTACATCAGCGTCGAGGAACACCTGCGGCCCGGCCTGCCGCAGCCGGACCCGTCCGGCGAGGTGGTGCACGGCCAGATCACGGCCACCCGGATGTACCGCCGCCCGGAGGAGCCCGCGCCCCAGGAGGCGGACGAAGCGGCCGGGTGACCCAGGGGCGCGGGGAGCGGGCCGCGGGCGGTCACAGCACCACGACCGACCGCAGCACCTCCCCGCGCTGCATCTTGGCGAAGGCCGCCTCCAGGCCGTCGAGTGCGATGGTCTCGCTGACGAAGCGTTCCAGGTCGAGCTTGCCGCTCAGGAACAGATCGATCAGGACGGGAAAGTCGCGGCTGGGCAGGCAGTCGCCGTACCAGGAGGACTTCAGCGCGCCACCGCGCGAGAAGAGGTCGATCAGCGGCAGCTCGATGCGCAGGTCGGGGTCGGGCACCCCGACCTGCACCAGCGTGCCGGCCAGATCGCGCATGTAGAACGCCTGCCGGTAGGTCTCCGGACGGCCCACCGCGTCGATCACCACATCGGCGCCGTGTCCGGAGGTGAGCGCGCGGACCGCCTCGACGGGGTCCGTACCACGGGAGTTGACGGTGTCGGTGGCGCCGAACCGCTCGGCCGCGTCCAGCTTGCCGTCGTCGATGTCGATCGCGATGACCCGGCGCGCCCCGGCCCGGGAGGCGCCCGCGACGGCGGCGTTGCCGACGCCGCCGCAGCCGATGACGGCGACGGTGTCACCGCTGCCGACGGCCCCGGTGTGCACGGCGGCGCCGTACCCCGCCATCACCCCGCAGCCGATCAGGCCCGCGGCCTCCGGACGCGCCGACGGATCGACCTTCACCGCCTGTCCGGCCGCGACCAGCGTCTTCTCGGCGAAGGCGCCGATGCCGAGCGCGGGGCTGAGCGGGGTGCCGTCCAGCAGGGTCATCGGCTGGGCGGCGTTGCGGGAGTCGAAGCAGTACCAGGGCCGGCCGCGGCGACAGGACCGGCAGCTGCCGCAGGGCGCCCGCCAGGCGAGCACCACGTAGTCGCCCGGCGCCGGCTCCGTGACGCCGGGGCCGACCGCCTCGACGACGCCCGCCGCCTCATGGCCGAGCAGATAGGGGAAGTCGTCGCCGATCGCGCCGTCGCGATAGTGCAGATCGGTGTGGCACACCCCGCAGGCCTGTACGGACACGAGCACGTCGCCCGGGCCGGGGTCGGGCACGAGGATCGGCAGCACCTCGACGGGCGCGCCCTTCTTCAGGGCGACGACGGCGCGGGCTTCGTGCGGCATGTCTCACTCCTAATACAGCGCCTGCGGTGACGGCAGGGCGGGTGACACAGGTGAGGTGGCACGGGTGCCTGTGAGGGGTGGGAGTGGTGCGCTGCGCTGAGAACGGGGACAGCGGTGGAGGGCGCTCCACCACCGTCTCCGGTGTTGCCTATAACGCGCTAGGTTGCGCCATAGGAGACATGCTGGAAGTCCGTCAGGGATCCGTCAAGGGGCGATTTTCTGCTAGGGGCGCCGGCTTGTGAGGGGGCGCCCCGGGGGAGGCGCCCCAGGGCCCTGGAGCGCCCCGGACGCCCTCACGCGGTCGTCAACCCGCGTACCCCATACGGCGGGAGAGTTCGGCCGCAGCCTTGGCGGCGCGCTCCGCGAGTTCGGGGAGCAGTTGACGCTCCATCCGGTACGCCGGTCCCGAGACGCCGATGGCCCCGATCACCGCGCCGTCGTGCGCCCGCACCGGCGCCGCCACCGCGTTGAGCCCGATCTCCAACTCCTCGCTGGTGCAGGCGAATCCGTCCACCAGCGCGGCGGCCAGCTGCTCGCGCAGCCCGGCGGCCGTGGTCAGGGTGTGCTCGGTGAACCGTGCCAGCTTCCGGGTCGCCAGGCTCTCCCGCCGCTGCGCCGGCAGATGGGCCAGCAGCACCTTGCCGCTGGCGGTGGCGTGCAGCGGGGTGCGCCGGCCGAGCCAGTTGTAGGCGGTGACCGCGGCGGCGCCCCTGGCCTGCATGATGTTGACCGCCGCATCGCCGTCCAGCACCGCGATGTTGGCGGTTTCCCCGGTGTCGTCGGCGAGCGCCCGGCACACCGGCTGGCCCTCCTGGGAGATGTCCAGCCGGATCGCCGCGGCGCCGGCCAGCCGCAGCACCCCGGCGCCGAGGTAGTACTTGCCGCGCTCCTTCTCCTGCGCCACCAGGCCCCGGCTCTCCAGCACCCCGAGGATCCGGAACGCGGTCGACTTGTGGACGCCCAGTTCCTCGGAGATCTCGGTCACCCCGGCCTCGCCCAGCCGGGCCAGGATCTCCAGCACGCTCACCGCGCGGTCCACGGACTGGACGGACCCCGCCCCGCCGCGCCGCTCCTCGGGCCGGTCGTCCGCCGTATCGCTCGTGTTCGCCATGGGTCTTTGCGTCACCACCCCGTCGCCCCCGACGGGCACGTCTGGAGGCATCTGCCGGGAAGCCCTTGACGACCCGCTCCCCGACTTGGATTCTGTTGCGCATCGCGCTCTGCGATGCGTTATTCAGAACACATGATACCGGCCAGCGCGAGGGGGGCCAGATGATTCCCGTCTGCCGCATCGAGGACCTGCCCGAGGGCGAGTCCGTACGGATCGAGATCGACGACGCCACACCGGCGATCGCGGTCTTCCACGCCGAGGGCGGGTTCTACGCCGTCGACGACACCTGCAGCCACCAGGACGCCTCGCTCTCCGAAGGCTGGGTGGAGGGCTGCTTCGTCGAATGCCCGCTGCACGCGGCCCTGTTCGACCTGCGCACCGGCGTCCCGACCTGCCTGCCGGCCCGGCGCGCGGTGCGCACCCACGAGGTCGACGTCCTGGACGGGATGATCCATGTACGGCCCGCCGTGCGGGAAGAGGCGGTGGCCTAGAGGTCGTCCGAGGGGTCGGGGGCGGGCCGCGGCCTCGACGGCTCCGGGCCGTCGCCCCGGTCGTTCACGCGGCCGCGCGGTCCACCCCTGACGAGCCCTCCCGCGAGGCGCGCCGCTCCCGCCGGCGCGCCCGGCGCCGCTCGCGGCGCAACTCCCGGGCCGTGCTGCTCGGCTGGGACTGCACCCCGTTGCGCTGCACCCAGACCTGGCGGGTCACCCAGACGTCGAGTACGCCCCAGGTGGCGACCACGGTGCTGGCGACCGTACTGAGCACCGCGGGGAAGGCGAACCAGGAACCCGCCAGGGTGCACAGGAACGCCACCATGGCTTGAATCAGCGTGATCGCCACGATGATGACGGCGCGCACCGCGGCCGTGCGTACCGGATCCGCCATCCTGGGCCGGGCCGCCGGTTCCTCCTGCCACAACGGCCGCCTGCCGGTGTCCATGAACGCGTCACACTCCCCGCACTCTCCCCGTGTGTCCGGCTCCTCGGTGGCTGCCCGGGTTTCGCCGGGTGCATTCCCTGGGTGCCGCACACCGTCCACGTCCATGGTCACGCACCGAAGCGGCGACGGGTTACTCGGGGTAGAGAAAAACCGGCCAAGTGTCCCGACCTGCGGCCGAATACGGCCGAGACGTCCAGCCCAAGGAATACGGGCGCCTTGTCCGGGAATCAGCGGACAACGTAGGACGATCCTGCCGCGGGGACCTCCGTGACCTCACAAGAGGCCTTCGGCTCCGTCCCCCGACAGTAGTAGGCTCGCGCCGTTTGTTGACGGAACACCGCCCCCGTGCGCCGGGGTTGACGTGGGGGAGGCCATGCGCTTTCGCGGGAAGTCGGTCCGCCGGAAGATCGTGGCGTTGCTGCTCGTACCGCTGGTGTCCCTGACGTCCATGTGGGCGTTCATGACCTATATCACCGGACGTGAGGCCAACCAGCTGCTGGACGTCGGCAACGTCGTACAGAGCCTGGGCTATCCGGTCGAGGACGTCATCCAGGCCCTCCAGCGCGAGCGCCGGCAGAGCCTGCTCTACCTGGCCGACCGGCGCGGCGCCGACGCACAGGGCGAACTCCACGCGCAGACCCGGGCCACCGACGAGGCCATCACCCGGCTGCGCGCCGACGCCGACACCCGTGACGTGCGCGAGGACCTGACGGGCGATGCCGGCGACCGGATGGACGGCGTCCTCAAGGGCCTGTCCGGCCTCGGCTCGCTGCGCGCCCAGGTAGAGGACAACACCGTCACCCGCGACGAGGCCATGGAGAGCTACAACTCCCTGGTCGACCCCGGCTACGACTTCCTCGCCGCGCTCCACGCCCTGGAGAACGTGGAGATGGACAAGCAGGGCCGGGCGCTGGTCAACATCACCCGCGCCCGGGAGGCCGTCTCCCGCGAGGACGCCCTGATGTCCGCGGTGCTCGCCTCCGGCAGCATGAGCAGGCGCGATCTGCGCTCGCTGTCCGACCGGGTGGCCGAACGCCGGGTCCTGTACGACACCAACCTCCCCGCCCTGCCGTCCAAGGACCGCGGCCTCTACGAGGACTACTGGCGCTCCGCCAAGGCCGGCGAACTGACCTCCTACGAGGACCGGGTGATCGCCGCGGGCGCCGGGACCGGACCGCAGGTGATCAACGCCGAGCGCTGGCACACCGCGGCGGAGAAGGTGCTCGACGACCTCGAACGGATGGGCAAGGACGCCGGCGACCGCTACCAGCAGCGGGTCGCCCCGGTCGCCTCGCACATCCTGCTCAAGGCCGCCGTCGCCGGTGTCCTCGGCTTCGTCGCGCTGCTGGTCTCGGTCATCGTCTCCTTCCGCATCGGCCGCCGCCACGTCCGGGACCTGACCCGGCTGCGCAAGACCGCCCACGAGGTCTCCGGCGTACGGCTGCCGAGTGTGATGCGCCGGCTGGCGGCCGGGGAGCAGGTCGATGTGGAGACCGAGGCACCCCGGCTCGAATTCGGTCCGGACGAGACCGGCCAGGTCGGCCAGGCGCTCAACACCCTCCAGCGGGCCGCCATCGAGGCCGCCGTCAAACAGGCGGACATGCGCCGCGGCGTCTCCGAGGTGTTCGTCAACCTCGCCCGCCGCAGCCAGGTCCTGCTGCACCGCCAGCTGACGCTGCTGGACGCCATGGAGCGGCGCACCGAGGACACCGACGAACTCGCCGATCTCTTCCGGCTCGACCACCTCACCACCCGTATGCGGCGGCACGCGGAGGGCCTGGTCATCCTCTCCGGCGCGGCCCCGTCGCGGCAGTGGCGCAAACCGATCCAGCTGATGGACGTGGTGCGCGCGGCGGTCGCCGAGGTCGAGGACTACGAGCGGATCGAGGTCCGCCGGCTGCCGCGGCTCGCGGTGGACGGCCCGGCGGTCTCCGACCTCACGCACCTGATAGCCGAACTCCTGGAGAACGCCACCGTCTTCTCGCCGCCGCACACCGCCGTACAGGTGCTGGGCGAGCGGGTGGCCAACGGTTACACCCTGGAGATCCACGACCGCGGCCTGGGCATGGCCCCGGACCTGCTGCTGGAGGCCAACCTCCGGCTCGCCGAGACCCCTGAGTTCGAGCTGTCCGACACCGACCGCCTCGGCCTGTTCGTGGTCAGCCGGCTCGCCCAGCGCCAGCAGGTACGGGTCTCGCTGCAGCCCTCGCCGTACGGCGGCACCACCGCCGTGGTCTTCATCCCGGGCGAGATCCTCACCGAGACCTCCGACGGCACCAGGGAGGTCGACGGGCCGGTCCTCGACGCGCTGTCCGGCCCGCCGGGCAACGAACTGGAGCACGCCGCAGGCAAGTTGGCCGCGCTCTCGCACGCGCCGCTGCCGCTTCCGGAGCGGGACCGGCACGCGCCCGCCATCCTCGACGGTCCGGTCGAACTGGAGGCGCCGCTCGCCCTGGAGGGGCTGGGGCCCCACGAGGACGAGGAGAACCTCTTCCGGGGTCGGGACCGGGACCGCGACGCCGGCCGGGACCGGGACCGGGACCGGGGCCGCGACCGCGATGCCGGCCGCCGCACCACGGGCCCCGGGCCGCGCAGCATCGCGCCGGTGCCGCCGGTCCCCGACGGCGAGCAGCACCAGCAGACCCGAGACCAGGCGCCCGGCGGCGGACTGGCACCGCTGCCGCGCCGCCCCCGGCCTCCGGTGCTGGTCTCGGACCACGGCAGGACGGTCGACGGCCGCGACGGCGCGGACGAGCCGTCCGACCGCGAGCCGTCCGGCGAGCGCCCCTCCGGCGAGCGCCCCTCCGGCGAGCGCCCCTCCGGCGAGGACGCCGCCGACCCGGGCCCGCCCCCGAACCCGCCCACGGCGATCACGCCGACGGGGCTGCCCCGCCGGGTCCGGCAGGCCAGCCTCGCACCGCAGCTCAAGGCCGAGGCGTCCGGTCCGGCCGCGGCGGAGCCCCCCGGCGCGCCGCCCGAGGACGACCGGGACGCCGCGGCGGTGCGGGCCCGGATGGCCTCGCTCCAGCGGGGCTGGCAGCGCGCCCGCCGGGAGCACGGCGAGGAACCGCGCCCCGGCGCGGCACCGCCGGACCAGGACGCGACGGCGCAGAACCCGCCGGCCGCGGACACCACAGACCCGGATGCCCCTGACCGGGCCGCGCACCGCGGCGAGGACACGGGCACCGCAGCACCAGGAACCACATCGGGAGGGGACGGTCCATGACCGCACCGAAGGCAGCAGCTTCCAGCGCATCGTTCTCGGCGAAGGGGTCCGGTGAGCTGAACTGGCTCCTGGACGAGCTGGTGGACCGGGTCGGCTCCATCCGCAAGGCCCTCGTGCTCTCCAGCGACGGACTGGCCACCGGCGCCTCGAAGGACCTGACCCGCGAGGACGGCGAGCATCTGGCCGCGGTCGCCTCCGGCTTCCACAGCCTGGCCAAGGGCGTCGGCCGGCACTTCGACGTCGGGCAGGTCCGCCAGACCATGGTCGAGCTGGACGACGCGTTCCTGTTCGTCAGCGCGGCCGGCGACGGCAGCTGCCTGGCCGTGCTCGCCGACGCGGACTCCGACGTCGGACTGATCGCCTACGAGATGACCTTGCTGGTCAAGCGGGTGGGCGCGCACCTGGGCACCGCGCCCAGGTCCGGCCTGCCCACCTGAGCACGACGACGGTGACGCCATGAGCGATCAGGACGGCCGGGCGGCGCGGGACCGGGAGGCGGCCCGCTGGTTCGACGACGAGGCGGGGCCCGTCGTCCGGCCGTACGCCATGACGCGCGGGCGCACCCGCACGGACGCCGAGGGGCGCCTCGACCTGATCGCGCAGGTGGTCGCCGAGAGCCGGGCGGAGCGCACGATCGACGACCAGACGCTGTCGCCGGAGCAGGTCGAGATCGTCGAGCTGTGCCGGGAGACGCCGCTGTCGGTCGCCGAGCTGGCGGCCGAACTCGACCTGCCGGTCGGCGTCGTACGGGTCCTGATCGGCGACCTGCTGGACGCGGACCTGGTCCGTGTCAGCCGCCCGGTGCCGCCCGCCGAGCTGCCCGACGAGAAGGTGCTGCGCGAGGTGATCGACGGCCTACGGGCCCTGTGACCGGAGCCCTGGGGCGCCTGTCCGGTCCCCGCGGGCCTGCCGACGCCCCTCGGGGAGGCAGCCCGTGTGCACCCCCTGTCCACTCCCTATCCGCCGTCGTCGTCGGACTTCCTCCGGCGCGGCGGCGGCCACTGCTCCGCGGACGGCTCGGAGTCCAGCTGGCTGACCGCCTCCGAGAGTTGGAGGACGATCTGCATGATCTGCCGCTCGGTGTTGCGCCGCTCGGTGATCACCGCGGCGAGCAGCAGCGCGGTGAGCGCGGTGATCCCGTTGAAGGCCTGCAGGATGACCATGTTGGTGAACAGGTCGTGCAGCGCGAACGGTCCCGAGCCCTGGGCGGCCGCCACGATCGCGACCGTCGAGACCAGCAGCGCACAGGGCGCCGCCCCGGCCCGTTCGAACCGGAACGCGGCCCAGATCAGGCACGGCCAGACCAGGAAGAGCAGATTCATCGAGCTGCTCACGGCGAGCACGGTGACGGTGAACGTACAGCCGACCAGCAGCACCGCCTCCGCCCACCGCAGGAAGTGGACGCGCCTGGTGAGCGGCCACCGGACGGTGCTCAGGAGCAGCAGCACCGGCGTGATCACCAGCACCCCCATCGCGTCCCCGGTCCACCACACCGCCCAGGTGGGCCAGAAGCCCGACGCCGGCAGCGCCCCGGAGAGCACCAGGACGCCGCTGCCGACCGTCGAACTCACCAGCATCCCGGTCAGCGCGCCCAGCACCACCAGCGCCAGGGCGTCGCGCAGCCGGTCCAGCTCCGTATGGAACCCCGCCCGGCGCAGCAACCAGCAGGAGAGCACCGGGCCGATCGTGTTGCCCGCGACGATCGCGAGGACCACCAGCAGCGACGGCCCCAGCGAGACGTTGACCAGGAACGCGCCGAGGGCGATCCCCGGCCACATCCGCAGGCCGAGCAGCAGCAGCGCCGTCAGCGCGATGCCGGTGGGCGGCCACAGCGGGGTGACCTGGCCGCGGACGAGCTCCTGCAGGAGGCCGACCTGGGCGCTGCCGTAATAGATTCCGGCGGTCGCCAGGATCTGCACGACGGTGACCCGTTGCCGCCACACGGCGGCGCGGAGCCGCACGGCGGTGCCGTCGTGCCGTCCGCGCCGCTCGTCGTGCACCACACCAGCCTCCGCTCGTCGCCGCGGGCGCGCCTATGCGTAGGGGCCGCCGTTGTGGCGGAGCACGAGAACGGCGGCATCGTCGGTGTGCCCCGTCAGATCGGCCACCGCGATCACCGTGGCCGCCGGGTCGGCGAGCCCGTCCATCAAGCACCTCCGCGCCGGAGGCGGTGGGTGAGCTGGCCGAGGAGGCGCAGCAGCTCCTCGGACGGCGGGCCGGAGGTGGCGCGGTGACCGTTCCTTCAGCACCCCGCTCCGCATGGCCGACCCCGTAGGGACGAATCGCCGCTGAACTCTCACATTACCCCTGGCTCGTTGAGCACTGCTCAACCTCGGGAGTACGCTCTATTGAGCAACTGTCAACAGGAGGAGAACCGCCGCCATGCCCACGGACGCCACCCCGGCCCCCGTCGAGCGCCTGGAGATCCAGGTCGGCCCGCACACCTACGACGCCCTGGCCTCGGGCCCCGCCGACGGGGAGCTCGTCCTGCTGCTGCACGGCTGGCCGGAGTTCGCCGACTCCTGGAGCGCGGTGCTCCCCGCCCTGGGCGCGGCCGGCTACCGCGCCCTCGCCGTCGACCAGCGCGGCTACTCCCCGCGGGCCCGCCCCACCCGGATCGCCGACTACGCCGTCCCCGAACTCGTCGCCGACGCCCTCGCCTTCGCCGACTCCCAGGGCGCCGGCCGCTTCCACCTCGTCTCCCACGACTGGGGCGGCATGGTCGCCTGGGCGCTGGCCGGCGCCCACCCCGAGCGGCTGAAGTCCCTGACCGTGCTGGCCACCCCGCACCCGGATGCGCTCAACCGCGCCGCCGCCGAGGACCCCACCCAGCACCACCGCCTCGACTACGTCCGCTTCTTCCGCCGCGACGACGGTGCGGCGGAGGCCGCCCTGCTCGCCGACGACGCCGCCCGGCTGCGCGCCGCGTACGGCGGAAAGGTCCCCGACGCGCTCGTCGAGGGCAACATCCGCCGGCTGTCCGCACCGGGCGCGCTGACCGCCACCCTGAACTGGTACCGCGCCCCCGAGTCCGTCATCTCGGTGCCCGCGGGCCGGATCACCGTCCCCACCCTCTTTCTGTGGGGCAGCGAGGACATGGCGCTGGGCCGCGGCGCGGCCGAGTCGACGGGGGAGTGGGTGGACGGCCCGTACCGCTTCGAGGCACTGGAGGGCGCCAGCCACTGGCTGCCCGAAGAGGTCCCGGGCCTCGTCACCCCCACGATCCTCGACCACCTCGGGCAGTACGCCTGACGCTGCGGCGGCGGGCCGGGGACAGCGCGAACGCGCCCGGCCCACCGCCGTAAACTGCGGGCATGCCCGGCAAGCGAACCACCCGACTCACCCCCGACCAGCGCCGCGCGCAGCTGGTCGGCATCGGGCTGGAGATGCTCGCCGACCGCTCCCTGGACGAGCTGTCCACCGACGAAGTCGCCCGGCGGGCCGGTATCTCGCGCGGACTGCTCTTCCACTACTTCGACTCCAAGCGCGACTTCTACCGCGCCGTGGTCCGCGCCGAGTGCGACCGCTTCACCGCCGCGACCGAACCGGACGGCTCGCTGGAGCCGGTCGCCTGGATGCGGGCGTTCATCGCCGGCTTCGTGGCGTACGTCCTGGAGCACCGGCAGGCGTACCTCGCGCTGGTACGGGGCGTCGCGGGCAGTCACCCCGCGGTGGCCGACATCATCGGCGAGACCCGCGAGACGATCGCCCGCCGGCTGCGCGACGGGCAGCGGCGGCTCGGCATGCCCGACGCCCCGCGCCTGGAGCTGGCCTCCCGCGCCTGGATGGCGTTCGCCGAGGAGGCGGTCACCACCTGGCCGGAGTCGGACGACGCGGCCCGCGACGAGCTCTGCGCGTTCATCGAAGCCAGCTTCGTGAGCCTGCTGGGACTGCTCGACCGGCCCGAGGCGCTCGGGGCCCGCAGGCCCTGACCGGCTGTGGCCCAAGCGTGATGCATCTCAAGTGGGCGCCGCGCGGCGTACGTTGTACCGTTCCCTTGCAGCCGCTGCCCTGTGCGCCGACGCGCGGGAGCAGACGAGCTCCGCTCGCACTCCCGGCATTTCAGGAGAAGAATCCCATGGTCTTCGGGCGCTCCGACCATCGCCGACGGACCGCCCCCGTCGATCCCCTGACGCTCAAGATCCTGGTCGCGGGCGGCTTCGGGGTCGGCAAGACCACCCTGGTCGGTGCCGTCAGCGAGATCAAACCGCTGCGCACGGAGGAGCGGTTGACCGAGGCGGGCCGGCCGGTGGACGACCTCGACGGGGTGGAGGCCAAGACCACCACCACCGTCGCGATGGACTTCGGACGGATCACCCTCAACGACGAGCTGGTCCTGTACCTCTTCGGCACTCCCGGCCAGGACCGCTTCTGGTTCCTGTGGGACGAGCTGGCGCTCGGCGCGCTCGGCGCGGTGGTGCTCGCCGACACCCGCCGGCTCGCGGACAGCTTCTCGGCCATCGACTACTTCGAGCGGCGCGGCCTGCCGTTCACGGTCGCCGTCAACTGCTTCGACGGCGCCGACCAGTATCCGCCGGAGGCGGTACGCGAAGCCCTGGACCTGAACCCCGAGGTGCCGGTGATGCTGTGCGACGCCCGCCGCCGGGAGTCCGTCCGGGACGTGCTGATCTCCGTCGTCCAGCACGCGCTGCGCGCGGACGCCCGGCGGCGGGAGCCCGCGCTTCCCTGACCGGGCGCCGAAGTACGGCCCGCCCCCCGCCGTCCGGGGCACGGGCCGCACGCCTGCGCTACGACGCCGCCGGGCCGTCCTCGGGCAGCCAGCCGAAGCTCCGCTCCACGGCCTTGCGCCAGTTGGCGAACTCGCCCTCGCGGGTCCGGTCGTCCATCCGCGGCTCCCACTGCCGGTCGCGCTTCCAGTGGCCGCGCAGCTCGTCGAGGTCCTGCCAGACGCCGGTCGCCAGCCCGGCCGCGTAGGCCGCGCCCAGACAGGTCGTCTCCGAGATCACCGGGCGGATCACGGGCACCCCGAGCACGTCCGCCTGATGCTGCATCAGCAGGTTGTTGGCGGTCATCCCGCCGTCGACCTTGAGCCGGGTGATCCGCACGCCGGAGTCCTGGAACATGGCGTCCACGACCTCGCGGGTCTGCCAGCTGGTGGCCTCCAGTACGGCGCGGGCCAGATGCGCCTTGGTGACGAACCCGGTCAGGCCGGTGATCACACCCCGCGCGTCGGAACGCCAGTACGGCGCGAACAGACCGGAGAACGCCGGCACCACATACGCCCCGCCGTTGTCCGGGACGCTCGCCGCCAGCGGCTCGATCTCCTCGGCCGACGCGATGATCCCGAGCTGGTCGCGGAACCACTGCACCAGCGCGCCCGTAATGGCGATGGAGCCCTCCAGGCAGTAGACGGGCGCCTCGCCGCCGAGCTGGTAGCCCATGGTCGTCAGCAGCCCGCTCTTGGACGGAACGGGGCGGTTACCGGTGTTGAGCAGCAGGAACGAGCCGGTGCCGTAGGTGTTCTTGGCCTCGCCGACGCCGTAGCAGGTCTGTCCGAACACCGCGGCCTGCTGGTCGCCCAGCGCGGACGCCACCGGCACCCCGTGCAGCTGCCCCACCGCCGTGCCGTACACCTCCGCCGACGAGCGGATCTCCGGCAGCATCGCGGCCGGCACGTTCATCGCCGACAGGATCGCCGGGTCCCACTGCAGGGTGCCCAGGTTCATCAGCATCGTGCGGCCCGCGTTGGTCACGTCGGTGACGTGCACCCCGCCGTCGGTGCCGCCGGTCAGATTCCAGATCAGCCAGGAGTCGATGGTGCCGAACGCGATCTCGCCGCGTTCGGCGCGCGCCCGCAGCCCCGGCACCTCGTCCAGCAGCCAGGCCGCCTTCGGCCCGGAGAAGTAGCTGGCCAGCGGCAGACCGGTGGCGTCCCGGAACCGGTCCTGGCCGTCCTGGCCGCCGAGCTGCGCGCACAGCTGGGAGGTACGGGTGTCCTGCCAGACGATCGCATGGTGCACCGGTCTGCCGGTGGCCCGGTCCCAAAGGACCGTGGTCTCCCGCTGGTTGGTGATGCCCAGCGCGCTGAGCTGGTCGGCGCGCAGCCCCGCTTTGGCGAGCGCGCCCGCCACCACGGCCTGCACCTTCGCCCAGATCTCGGTCGCGTCGTGCTCCACCCAGCCGGGCCTGGGGAAGATCTGCCGGTGCTCGCGCTGGTCGACGGCGACGATCGCCCCGCCGTGGTCGAAGATGATGCAGCGGCTCGACGTGGTGCCCTGATCGATCGCGGCCACGTACTTCTCGGTCTTCCCGGTTCGCTCGGTCATACCGTCACGCCTCCTGACGTCCTGGCTCGAAGTGGGTGCGGGGCCTTCCGGGTCAGAACACGCAGTTGTGGACCAGACCGGCCAGCACCGCGCCGATCAGCGGCCCGGCCACCGGGATCCAGGCGTAACTCCAGTCCGAGGAGCCCTTGTTGGGGATCGGCAGCAGAGCGTGCACCAGGCGCGGGGCGAGGTCGCGGGCCGGGTTGATGGCATAGCCGGTGGGCCCGCCGAGCGACAGCCCGATGCCGACCACCAGCAGCGCGACCAGCAGCACATTGATCCCCGAGCCGTAGACCCCCGCCTGCGCGCCGGGCACCTGGCCGATGCCGATGCCCTTGTTCTGGCCGAAGAACAGCAGGGGCAGCACCAGGCCGATGGTGGCGATGACCTCGGTGACGAGGTTGGCGACCGGCTTGCGGACCTCCGGGGCGGTGGCGAAGACCCCCAGCGTCGGCTGGGCCTTGTCCCGCTCGGCGTTGGCGGCGAACTGCGCGTAGTACAGCGCCCAGGCCAGTACGGCACCGATCCCCGCGCCGAGCATCTGGGCCAGGACGTACAGCGGCACCTTGGACCACTCGGTGCCGCCCGCGACCGCCGAGCCGACCGTCACCGCGGGGTTGAGGTGCCCGCCGGACAGCGGCGCCGCAGTGTACGCCCCGGCCAGTACGCCCATGCCCCAGCCGAACGCGATCACGACCCAGCCGGCGCCCCTGGCTTTGGAGTGGTGCAGGGTGACGGCGGCGCACACGCCGGCGCCGAAGAGAATCAGCATCGCGGTGCCGATCACTTCACCGGCGAAGATGTCCCCGTTGGAATACATGGCGGCTCCTTGGCTCTCGCCCCGGGGACGGGCCCCGGTCCTCCGTAGGGTGCGTCCGGAAGTGTTCACCCGAGGTGAGGGACCGTCAAGGTCGCATACAACAAAGGACATTGAGGAGCCAACGGCTCCTCGGGATGTCCCGCGTGCCGCCCTAGCCGGGAGCCCGTACCCCGCCCTGGCCGGGCGCGGCGGGGCATCCGGGCCCGGCCGGACCGGGCACCCGGACCGGTGACCCGCGCCGGACCTCGGTACGCCCCGAGCCCGGCCGGCCCAGCACCCAGCTCGCCCCCGGCAGCGCCTTCGCCGCCTTCTTCAGCGGCGCCAGCGCGGCCGCGGCCGCATGGTGCCCGCCGACGCTGCCGGGCGGGCACACCGCGGTCGCCAGCGACAGCGTGACCGCCCGCCCGCCCGCCGACCAGGCCACGTCCAGCAGCGCCGCGGCGAACGGCTCCAGACCGTCCGGCTCGGTCAGCACCAGGAAGTCGTCGCCGCCGATGTGGCCGACCCGGCAGGCCGGCTCGCCCGCCGCGACCCCGGCCAGCGTCCGCCCCACCGCACGGATCAGCTCGTCGCCGGCCGCGAACCCGGCGCCGTCGTTGACCTGCTTGAAACCGTCCACATCCAGCCAGCTCAGCGCGAAGGCCCGGCCCTCGGCGATCCGCCGGTCCACCTCGCCGTTGACCTCGTCCGAACCGGGCAGTCGGGTCAGCGGGTTGAGCCGGGCCGCCTCCTCCACCCGGCTCTCGGCCAGTGCCCGCACGATGTCGGCGAGGTGCACCACCCCCATGCACCGGCCGCGTTCGTCCACCACCGCCACATCGTCCCCCGTACGGTCGCGGTCGCCCTCGGCGATCACGTCGAGCACCTGCCAGGCGGTGGCGTCCGCCCCGACCGTCCGCGGCCGGTCCGCGAGCCGCAGCGCCGGCCGGTCGGCGTACAGCGCATGCCCGTAGCGCCCGGACAGCGACAGCAGGAACCGGTCCCGGTCGATCGCCCGGACCGGCACCCCGTCGGTGTCCACCAGTAGCACCCCCGACACCTCGGGAAAGCCGGTGAGATGGCTGCGCACCGCGCCCGCCGACGCGGACATCGGCAGCAGTGCGGCGGGCTGCAGGAACTGCGCGACCGGCGGCCCGGACGGCGGGCGGTACGGCACCGCCGGCCCGCTCACCGCCCGCGCGGCCGGCGGCGGCAGATAGACCTCGGTGGCCGGCCGCCGTGCGGGCGGCGCGAACAAGTGGCCCTGCGCCAGCTGTACCCCGGCGTCCCGCACCGCCGCGTACTGCCGCTCGCTCTCCACCCCCTCGATGGCCAGCAGCCCGCCGATCCGCTCGCACAGCTGCCGCATCGCGGCCACCGCGGCCTGCCGCCCCCGATCGGTGTCCAGCCGCGCGCACAGCGATGCGTCGAGCTTGACGAGGTCCGGCGCGAGCTCGCCGAGCAGCCGCAGCGGCAGATCGCCGTCCCCGACCCCGTCCGCGCAGATCCGGTAGCCCTCGTCGCGCAGCACCGTCACCGACTCCAGCAGCGCGGCGCGCGGGACATGGGTGAACGGCCCGACGAGATCGAGGGTGATCTCCCACGGCCGGCGGCCGATGTCGTGCACGGCCTTGCCCAGCGCCGTCAGCCGGGGCAGCTCGGCGACGGTCGTCGCGAAGACGTTGACGTGCAGCGGCAGCAGCGTCTCCTGGTGTGCCGCCGTCCGAACGGCGAGCGCCGCGAGTTCGGCGTCCAGGTCGGGACAGCGCCGTGCGGTGGCCAGAACGTCGATCTCGCCTGGCTCGGGGCGGGCGAGTATCTCCAGCGCGGCGACCGAACCGGTCGAGAGGTTCACGACGGGCTGGAAGGCGAATCGAAGCTGGTCCGTCCAGGCAGGCACGAGGAGCAGCATGCCCCGCCCCAACCCCCAACTGGGTGTGATTAACGCACTGTTCACGCACCCTTCCGGAGCGTGCGGGCGGCTGCCGCGCGATGCACACAGGACGTTCGAGGGTGCGGTGCACGTCGAGTCCGGGGCCCTGACGGTCCATCGGATTCCGGTCGGCGTGGACGCCGTGCACACCCGCTGCTAAGTTGTTCTCGTTCCGAGAAAGACTCAGAGTGAGAATGAGCCACGAGGGGGCACGGCCGTGGAGACGGACCCGCAGGGCGGCAGGAGCGGCGGCGCCGACGACGGCGAGCGCGCCTTCCTCGCGGCCTACGACCCGCGCGACTTCCCGGCCATCGCCGTGACCGTCGATATCGTCGTGCTGACCCTGCGCGCGGGCGCCCTGCACCTCCTGCTCGTCGAGCGCGGCGGCCCGCCCTTCCAGGGCGCCTGGGCGCTGCCGGGCGGCTTCGTCCGCGCCGGCCGGGAGTCGCTCGACGAGGCCGCCGCCCGCGAACTGGCCGAGGAGACCGGGCTGGACGCCACCCAGCTTCAGCGTGTCCACCTCGAACAGCTCGGCTCGTACGGCGACCCCGGCCGGGACCCGCGGATGCCCGTGGTCACCGTCGCCTACCTCGCCTTCGCCCCCGACCTCCCCGAGGCGCGCGGCGGCGGCGACGCCACGGCCGCCGCCTGGGTCCCGGTCGGCGCACTCGGGCTCGGCGAACCGGACGCGGCCCGGCCGCGTCCCCCACATCAGGGCCCGGGGCGCGGGATCCACGGGGGTGATTCCGCGCCCCGGACCCCGGCCGACCGGACACCCGGCCCAGGTGCCGCCGAGGCACCGCTCCCGCTCGCCTTCGACCACGCCCGCATCGTCGCGGACGGCCTCGACCGGGCCCGCGCCAAGATCGAGTACACCCCGCTGGCCACGGCCTTCCTCGGCACCGAGTTCACCGTCGTCGAACTCCGCGGCGTCTACGAATCCATCTGGGGCAGCCCGTTGCACGCCGGGAACTTCCACCGCAAGGTGCTCTCCGTCCCCGGCTTCGTCGAAGCCACCGGGACGACCGCGTCGCGCGGCGGAGCCCGCGGCGGACCGCGCGCCCGCCTCTACCGGGCGGGCGACGCCCGGCTGTTGCACCCGGCGCTGCTGCGCCCCGAGGAGAGCGCGCGATGACCGCCGGCGGCGCCGGCGAGGTCACTGGACGGGGAAGCCGTCACCGGACGGGGAAGTCGAAGTAGGTGTCCGGAAAGGGCTCCGGCTTGAAGGTGTAGTGCCACCACTCCTCCGGCAGATTCACGAACCCGGCCCGCTCCAGCCCCTCCTTGAGCAGCAGGCGATGGGCCAGCTGGCGCCCGCGGACGCGCGGGTCGAGGGTGTGCGCGAGGGTGTCGAAGCAGTCGAAGCCGGTCCCCATGTCGAGCGAGTTGTCCGGGAAGCGCCCGGCCCTCGGCCCGTAACAGGGCGTCAGCGGCTCACCCGGCACATACGGACGGGTGGGCACGGCCGGCAGCCGCACCAGCGTCACATCGAGCGTACTTCCCCTGCTGTGGCCCGACTTGGCCGCGATATAGCCGTCGTCGAACAGCCTGGTCTTGTCCACCCGCGGATAGAACTCCGCCTTCATCCGCTGGTCACCCAGGTCCCTGGCCCACCGCACGAAGTGGTCCACGGCGCGCTGCGGCCGGTAGCAGTCGTACACCTTCAGCGAGAGCCCCCGCCTGAGGAAGGACAGCTGCGCGCGGTGCAGCGCCCGCGCGGCGTCCCGGGTCAGCAGGCACGTCGGCCGCTGGTAGCCGTCCACCGGGACGCCCACGAAGTTGTGCGGGGTGACGTAGCGCATCTCCTGGATGATCGTGGGGTCCACCTCGCGCAGCGCGACGAACCCCTTGGGCAACGCGGACGGGGGCGCCGCCCGGTGAGCGGACCCCGCCGCCGCCCCCGACGGCAGTGTGGCGACGGTCATCAGGGCGGCGGCGGCAACGGCCAGGCCGCGCAGCGCGGCAGCGAGTCTCGGCATGGCCCCTCGTCTACCAGGCGCGGCGCGTGCGGGGGAAGAGCGCCACCGCACGCAACCGCCCGGGGAAGAGCGCCACCGGACGCAACCGCGCTACCCACCCACCAGCCCCCGCACCCGCACCGGATACCCCACCGCGCCGCCGTCCCGCCGCTCCACGACCACCCGGTCGCCCTCCCACCGCGAGGCGAAACGCTCCACCGTCGGCCGCCGCCAGCCGTCCCCGGCGTCCGGCACCACCAGACCACTGCCGCCGCGCCCGGCCGCCGGTGCCCACACCTCCAGCTCCGTCCCGCCGTCCTCGCCCGCCACCGGCAGCACCGCACCGGCCCGCACCAGCACCGGAATCCGTGACAGCGGCGCGTCCACCCACACCTGCCCGGGACCGTCGTGAGCCCGCCCGGTCGCGGTGTCGTACCACCGCCCGCGCGGCAGCCGCACCGGCCGCCGGGTCACACCCGCCGCCAGCGCCGGCGCCACCAGCAGCGCGTCCCCCAGCAGAAAGGCGTCCTCGCAGTCCCGCAGCGCGCGGTCCCGCGGCGCGCTCCACCACACCGGGCGGACGTACGGCGCCCCCGTCAGCCGCGCCAACTGGCCCAACGTCTCGAAGTACGGCAGCAGCCGCTGCCGCTCGCGCAGCGCCGTGCGGGCGTGCTCCAGCACCTCCGGCCCGAACTCCCACGGCTCCCGTCGGCCCGCCCAGATCGCCGAGTGCGTACGGAACAGCGGCAGATACGCGCCCAGTTGGAACCAGCGCAGATACAGCTCCCGGGAGGGCACCTCGGAGAACCCGCCGACATCGGGGCCGCTGTACGGCACCCCGCACAGCCCCAGCCCCAGCACCAGCGACAACGAGGCCCGCAGCCCCGACCAGCCCGTCGCCACATCCCCCGACCAGGTGCCCCCATAGCGCTGCATCCCCGCCCACCCCGAACGGGAGAAGAGGAACGGCCGCTCGGCCGGGCGCAGTTCGCACAGCCCCTCGAAGCCGGCCTGCGCCATCGCCAGACCGTAGACGTTGTGCGCCTCGCGGTGGTCGCCGCCCCGCCCCTCCAGCGCATGCCGGGCCGAGCGCGGCAGCGTCTGCTCCCCGAAGGCCGCGAAGGAGACCGGCTCGTTCATGTCGTGCCAGAAGCCGGCGAAGCCCTGCGCCAGCCGCTCCGCGTACTGCGCACCCCACCACTTGCGCACCCGCGCGTCGGTGAAGTCCGGGTACACCGACTCCCCGGCCCACACCACCCCGCGCACCTCCCGCCCCCCGGCGTCCCGTACGAAGGCATCGGACCCCGCCCCGCCCTCGTACACCGCCTCGCCCGGCTGCGCCTTCACCGCAGGATCCACGATCGACACCAGGCGCACCCCCTGCGCCCGCAACTCCCGGGCCAGACCCGGCAGATCCGGATAGCGTGCGCGATCGACGGTGAACACCCGGTGCCGGTCGAAGTGGTCGATGTCCAAATGGACGGCGGACAGCGGCAGTTCGCGCTCCTGATAGCCGTGCACCACCCGGCGCACCTCGTCCTGGCCGCCGAACCCCCAACGGGCGTGCTGGTGGCCCAGCGCCCACTGGGGCGGCAGTGCGGGCGCCCCGGTCAGTGCCGTCCAGACCTGCAGCACCCTGGCGGGGGTGCCGGCCAGCACCCAGTAGCGCAGCGGCCCGCCGTCCATCCGCACCTC
Organism: Streptomyces sp. NPDC033270; assembly: GCF_055576575.1. Lineage (NCBI taxonomy): Bacteria > Bacillati > Actinomycetota > Actinomycetes > Kitasatosporales > Streptomycetaceae > Streptomyces > Streptomyces sp. NPDC033270. The sequence goes on along the minus strand of NZ_JBVIRA010000010.1, from coordinate 6,986 downwards.
GCAGCTGCCCGGACGGTCGTGCCCGGAGCCCGCGCCCTCCGCGCCTTCCCGGAGCAGCACCCGGCCGTCCCAGGAGTTGTCGTGGAAGATCAGATGGGTACCCGCGTCCGCCACCACCAGTTGCACCGGCATCGTCACCGACAGCGGATCGTCGCCCGGCTCGAACGCACCGCCCGGATCGGTGTTCCACAGCCGGTAGACGCCGTCCCGCAGCCGCGGCCCGTGCGCCCGGCCGCCCAGCCCGAAGAACCGGGCATCGGCCGCCACCTCCGAGCGCTGTATCCACCGCGACGCGCCGCACGCCTCCGGCCGCCCGCCCGCCCCGGATACGCCCTCCGCGTCCGTACGGTCCCACCAGCGCGGCGGCAGCTCCCGCCGCAGCACCGCTCCACCCGGTGTGCGCACCTCCACCGCGCCGTGCCGGGACACCGCCACCAGCACCCGCTCGGAGACCACCCGCCAGCCGCCCTCCGTATCGGGCTCCAGCACCGCCCGGGCGTCCACCTCGGGACACGCCCCGGCCAGCGCGTAGGAGGGCTCCGGCTCGGCACCGTCCCAGCCGCAGAAGACGGCACCGCCCGACGCCACCCGCACCCGCAGCGACGACCGCGCGAAGCGGATCACCCCGCCGCCCGGCAGCGGCTCCGCGCCACACGCCGCCCCCGGTACCCGTGCCCGCTCCCCGCCGCCGCGCGGCAGCGCCTTCGCATCCGCCCTCCGCGCCCGCCACGCCGAGCGCACGGACCGCAGCCCCTGCGCCGGCCCGACCGCCCTGACCACCCGTACCGACCGCACCAGATCACGCCCGTCCATGCCGGTCAGCCTGCCATTGACGTCCGGGCATCCGGGCAGCGTTCAACTGCCGTTCACCTGCACGAGGTCACGCTCGGCCACCTTGAGGCCTGAGGACCGCCGCCCGGTGGCCGAATCCCGGCGGCCCCCTTCCCGGCCCGGCCCGCACCACATGGCTACGCCACATCCGCCACACTCCGAATATGGGCAGCCCACCCTGGTGCACAAGTCGATCACATGGCATCGTCCAGGAAAGCCGTGTCACGCGCACACGTCGGGCCGGGGGACCCCCACCGCGGTGCGCGCCCGACGCATACGACGCACACCACGCGTACCGACCGGGAGCCGCATCATGACCACCGCACCGCAGTCCGACCACCGGCCGGAACCCCTCTGGCAGCCCGGCCCGGACCGTATCGCCGGCGCGCAGGTCACCCGCTTCCACACCTGGGCCGCCGAGCGGCACGGCGCGCCCGCCGCCACCCCCGGCGACCCCGCCGCGAGCTACGCCGCGCTGCACCGGTGGTCCGTCGACGCACTGCCCGCCTTCTGGCAGGCCACCGCCGAATGGTTCGACGTCCGCTTCGCCACCCCCTACGACACCGTCCTCGCCGACTCCGCTATGCCCGGCGCCCGCTGGTTCCCCGGCGCCACCCTCAACTACGCCGAGCACGCCCTGCGCGCCGGCGAGGACCCGGCGCGCGCCGACGACCCCGCGCTCCTGTACGTCGACGAGACCCACGAGCCCACCCCCGTCACCTGGGCGGAGCTGCGCGCCCAGGTCGGATCGCTGGCCGCCGCACTCCGCCGCCTCGGCGTCCGTCCCGGAGACCGGGTCAGCGGCTATGTCCCCAACATCCCGCAGGCCGTCGTCGCCCTCCTGGCCACCGCCGCCGTCGGCGCCGTCTGGACCTCCTGCGCCCCCGACTTCGGCGCCCGCAGCGTCCTGGACCGCTTCCAGCAGATCGAACCGGTCGTCCTGTTCACCGTCGACGGCTACCGCTACGGCGGCAAGGAGCACGACCGCCGCGACACCGTTGGCGAACTCCGCGCCGAACTGCCCACTCTGCGCGCCGTCGTCCACATCCCGCTGCTCGGCACCCCCGCTCCCGAAGGCGCCGTGAACTGGTCGGACCTGACCTCGCAGCACACCGAACCGGTCTTCGAACAGGTCCCGTTCGACCACCCGCTGTGGGTCCTGTACTCCTCCGGCACCACCGGACTGCCCAAGGCCATCGTCCAGTCCCAGGGCGGCATCCTGCTCGAACACCTCAAGCAGACCGGGCTGCACTGCGACCTCGGCCCGGGCGACCGGTTCTTCTGGTACACCTCCACCGGCTGGATGATGTGGAACTTCCTCGTCGCCGGCCTGCTGGTGGGCTCCACCATCGTGCTCTACGACGGCAGCCCCGGCCACCCCGACATCACCGCCCAGTGGCGGGTCGCCGAAACCACCCGCGCCACCGTCTTCGGCACCTCCGCCGCCTACGTCATGGCCTGCCGCAAGGCCGGCATCCATCCCGCCCGCGACCTCGACCTCTCCGCCATCACCTGCGTGGCCACCACCGGCTCCCCGCTCCCGCCGGACGGCTTCCGCTGGCTGCACGACTCCTTCGCGGAGAGCGGCGCCGACCTGTGGACGGCCTCGGTCAGCGGCGGCACCGACGTCTGCAGCTGCTTCGCCGGCGCCGTCCCCACCCTCCCCGTCCACATCGGTGAACTCCAGGCCCCCTGCCTCGGCACCGACCTGCAGGCCTGGGACCCCCAGGGCAAGCCCGTCATCGACGAGGTCGGCGAACTCGTCGTCACCAAACCCATGCCGTCCATGCCCACCCGCTTCTGGAACGACCCCGACGGCGCCCGCTACCACGACAGCTACTTCGACATGTACCCCGGTGTCTGGCGGCACGGCGACTGGATCACCGTCACCTCCCGCGGCAGCGTCGTCATCCACGGCCGCTCCGACTCCACCCTCAACCGCCAGGGCGTCCGGATGGGCTCCGCCGACATCTACGAAGCCGTCGAACGGCTCCCCGAGATCCGCGAATCCCTCGTCATCGGCCTGGAACTCCCCGACGGCGGCTACTGGATGCCGCTCTTCGTCCACCTCGCCCCCGGCGCCACCCTCGACGACGACCTGCGCGACCGCATCAAGCGCACCCTGCGCGAACAGCTCTCGCCGCGGCACGTCCCCGACGACATCATCGAAGCCCCCGGCGTCCCCCACACCCTCACCGGCAAGCGCATCGAGGTGCCCGTCAAACGCCTCCTCCAGGGCACCCCCCTCGACAAGGCCGTCAACCCCGGCTCCGTCGACAACATCGCACTCCTGAGCTTCTACGAGCGGGTGGCCCGCGACCGCGCGGCCGAACGCCCCACGACGTAGACAGCGGGCCCGGCCGGCGCCGGACCGACCGGGCACCTGCTGCCTGTCGGTCCGGCGCCGACCGCGATTGTCAGACCCCCCGATTACTGTGAGTGACAAGTGACGTTCGGTCAGCGCCCCGCTCGCAACGGGCGCATCTCACCCAGGGGGAGTCATGACATCCGCATCCCGGCACACCAACCGGTCCGCCGCCCACCGCACACTGCGCCGCGAAGTCCCCAGCACCGCCGCCGTCCTCGCGGACGAGCAGGACTTCACCGCCATGCGCCGCTACCGCACCTTCCCCTTCGACGACCACGGCAGCTACCTCCAGCAGATGGAGACCCTGCTGCGCACCCTCGCCGCCCAGGGCGTGCTCACCACCCTCAGCCTCTTCGACCCGGCCGCCTTCGAGAAGTACTGCGCGGAGCGTGACCTGGACCCGGACCGCCCCGACAGCCGCACCCGCTACACCGCCGAAGCCGCCCGCACCGGCGCCCGGGTGACGTACGAAGGCGAGCCGCTGCGGCAGCTGCTGCCGTTACTCGTCGAGGAGGCCGACCGCCAGGCGGCCTGGAACCACGCCGCCGCCCTCCTCGCCCGCGCCGGCAGCTGCGACGACTGCGGCGCCGACCTCGCCCACTCCGCCTTCACCCGCGCCACCCAGGCCCTCCAGCAGCTGCTGACGTCCCTCGGCGGCGGCACCCACCACCTCGTCTGCTCCGTCGCCGCGGGCGAGCCGTCCCTCCTCGCGGTCCTGCGCGCCACCGACGGCGCCGGCGACCGCCTCAGGCTCGCCGAAGCCGAGACCCTCGTCTTCTGCACCGTCCTCGCCACCGGCCTCGCCCTGCGCACCCCCGGCGGCATCGTCTCCCGCACGACCGCCGACCCCACCGGACCCGCGGGCTCCGCCCACCACGGTGCCACCGCCGGGCCCCTGCGCGACACGGTCCGCGGCTGGTCCCTGCGCGACTCCTGGCTCCGCCCGCTCACCGCCGCCGAGGTCTTCACCGCCTACTGCACCGACGCCGACAGCGGAGAACCGATCCCGCCCGAGCCCGGCGTCGACTACGCCCCCGGCCTGCCCCTCGACCCCCCGCCCGACGCCCACGACCACTGAGCCGCACGCAACCGCGGCACACACAAAACGGCCGCCCCGCCACAAGGGCGGGACGGCCGTCAAGGCTCCTACGACGTCTCCTGCGACATCACTCGCCGGAGAGCACTGCCTGCGCGGCCGCCCGGGCGTCATCGGCGGTGTCCGCGGCCCGCGCCGCGGCCGCCGCACGCTCGCACTGCGCCAGCGTGTGCTTGGCCAGCGTCGCCCGCACATAGGGAAGCGACGCCGCACCCATCGACAGGCTGGTGACACCGAGCCCCGTCAGCACACACGCCAACAGCGGATCGGAGGCCGCCTCACCACAGACACCACAGCTCTTGCCCTCGGCCTTCGCGGCCTCGGCCGAAGCCGCCACGAGGTCGAGCAGCGCCGGCTGCCAGGGATCCTGCAGGCGCGAGACCGCACCCACCTGACGGTCGGCGGCGAAGGTGTACTGCGCCAGGTCGTTGGTCCCCAGCGAAAGGAACTCCACCTCTTGCAGAATCGAGCGGGCCCGCAGCGCCGCGGACGGAATCTCGACCATCGCACCGAACTTCGCCCGCAGCCCGGCCTCCCGGCACGCGTCCGCGAACGCCTTGGCGTCGATCCGGTCCGCCACCATCGGGGCCATGACCTCGAGGTAGACCGGCAGACCCTCGGCAGCCTTCGCCAGCGCCGTCAGCTGGGTACGCAGCACCTCGGGGTGGTCGAGCAGCGTACGCAGACCCCGCACACCCAGCGCCGGGTTCGGCTCATCCGCCGGCGTCAGGAAGTCCAGCGGCTTGTCGGCACCGGCGTCCAGCACGCGTACGACCACGCGGCCCTCCGGGAACGCCTCCAGCACCTTCCGGTACGCCTCGACCTGCTTCTCCTCGGACGGCGCCTGCTTGCTGTCGTCCAGGAAGAGGAACTCGGTACGGAAGAGCCCGACACCCTCGGCCCCGGCCTCCACGGCGGCGGCCACATCACCGGGACCACCGACGTTCGCCAGCAGCGGCACCTTGTGCCCGTCAGAGGTGGCCCCGGGACCGGACGAGGCGGCCAGTGCCGCCTTCCGCTCCGCGGCGGCCCGCTCCAACTCCGCCCGCTTCTCGGCGCTCGGTTCCACGAAGATCTCTCCGGTGCTGCCGTCGACGGCGATCACCGTGCCCTCGACCAACTCACCCGCGCCCGGCAGCGCCACGACGGCCGGCACACCCAGCGCCCGCGCCAGAATCGCGCTGTGGCTGGTCGGCCCGCCCTCCTCGGTGACGAACCCGAGCACCAGCGTCGGGTCCAGCAGCGCGGTGTCGGCCGGCGCCAGATCCCGCGCGATCAGCACATACGGCTCGTCGCTGTCCGGCACACCCGGCATCGGCACACCCAGCAGCCGGGCGACGATACGGTTGCGCACATCGTCGAGGTCGGCGACCCGCCCCGCCAGGTACTCACCGGCACCGGCAAGCAGCGCCCGGTAGGCCGCGAAGGCGTCGTACACACCGCGCTCGGCGGTGCTGCCGACGGCGATCCGCCGCTCGACGTCCGCCATCAGCTCGGGGTCCTGCGCCATCAGCGCCTGGGCCTCCAGAACGGCCTGTGCCTCGCCGCCCGCCAGGTTTCCACGCGCTATCAGGTCGGCGGCGACGGCCTCCACGGCCTGACGGGCACGCCCCTGTTCGCGCTCCGCCTCATCGGCCGGAATCTGCTTGGCCGGCGGCTCCAGAACCGCCGTGCCCATGTGCCGCACCTCGCCTATCGCCACACCGTGGCTCACACCGACGCCTCGCAGCGTTGTCTCCATTGCACCCGTCTCCGGTTGATGCGACGGCCCGGCCGCCGCGGTGAATGTCGTCTCTGCCGTTGGGGACGGCGCCCGGCTACTGCCAGGAGAAGAGCTCGTCGCCCGCCTTGATGTCGCCGTCCTCGCGCACATCGCCGAGCGAGTCGGCGGTGGCCTCGAGCGCGACGACCGGGCACACCGGCGACTTGCCGGCCTCCTCGACCGCGGCCGGGTTCCAGCGCACGATCTCCTGGCCGCGGGTGACGGTGTCGCCCTTGTTCACGAGCAGCTCGAAGCCCTCGCCATTGAGCTGAACGGTGTCGATACCGAGGTGAGTGAGCACGCCGTGCCCCTCACCGTCGACGACGACGAACGCATGCGGGTGCAGTGAGACGAGAACACCGTCCACGGGCGAGACGGCGGTAGACGGTTCACGAACGGGGTCGATGGCGGTACCGGGACCCACCATCGCGCCGGAGAACACCGGGTCGGGCACAGCCGCGAGTCCGATGGCGCGTCCTGCGAGCGGGGACGTCACGGTGGTCATGGGAAGCCTCCCAGGGGTGGAGATTCATCAGGCCGCCGTCACTACCTGTCCTGGACGGCGCACCGTTCAGAAGCGTAAGTCATAGGAACTGACGGTTCCGCATGACAGGCGCCAGTTGCACACCGCGCGTCCCGCTGAATCGATTTGCCTCGCCCACAGCAGAGCTGTACTGTCTGAGACCTGCCCCAAACAACCAGACGCAATCACTGCGTCCGGTTGAGGTGGGCGGCACTCCCAGCGTCTTGATCGCGACTCAAGAATTGCGCTTCTGCATGTCTGCAGAAAAGCAGCGGTTCGAAAGCCGGAAAAGGCCTGATAGAGTGTGAAACACCGAAGGGAAGCGCCCGGAGATCCTGGTGAAACAGGAACAAAGGAAGCGTCCGTTCCTTGAGAACTCAACAGCGTGCCAAAAGTCAACGCCAGA